>DATJOQ010000261.1:0-22987 GCA_035506935.1 Binataceae bacterium (SeqCode)
TCCTGGGCGCGCTGATCGGCTTTTTCATCGGCCTGGTCGGCGAGCTGCTCAAACGGGGCTGGTTGATGGTGGTTCGCAGCCAGAGCCGCAACGCACGCGAGGGCCGTGAATATCCGCTGGTGAAACCGGTCACGATCATTGGCCGCGCCGAAGAGAGCGATATCGGGCTGTTCGGTGATCAGAGCGTGCTGGGCCATCACGCGATCGTTCGGCGCGAGGGCAAGAATTTCTTCGTCAGTGGGACCGGCGGCGGGCGCGTGCTGGTCAATCGCCAACCGGTAAACGGCCGTCAGGCACTCAAGAGCGGTGATCGGATCGAAGTCGGCGGCACATTATTTTTGTTCCGCGAACGACATCAGGCAGCCGGACGTTAACATGCGGCGTCAGCGACCGGTAGCGGGACGATTGGCCGCGAATTTTTTGCGGCTGATCGTGATAGTGGGATTTTGCGCCTGCAGCACCACTACCAATCAAGGCAGCGCCGAGCAGCCTTCGAGCTCGTTACAGACGCTCGAATATTATTCGCAACTGGTCAAAGGCTACCAGAACACATATCCAGCGCGACGAGTATTGGTCCTGACTCCGATTGATGCACGCCAGTTCAGCGATCCCACCGCCGCCGTCCATACACCCGACAACGGCAATCCTGCGATCGGAGTGGTGCTTAATTCGGACGGAGCGATCACCCAGCGACTCTACAGTCAGCCGTTTCTGACGCTGGTGCAGAAAGCGATCGAGCAATCGACCGAAGAAGCCGGCATGGTGGCATTGGATTCCAACGCGAATTCCTACAAGGGCTCGAGAGAGAAGGGCGAGGATTACGTGCTGGAAGATAAGATCGTTCGATGCTGGGTAAAGAAGCAGCGCGGCCATGACGGCTCCCATGATCCAACGTGGAGAACCACCGCCGAGTTTGCGATCGACGTAACGATCTACAAGCCGCCCTTTCGCGTGGCTTATTGGCAAGGACACAGCAGCGCGGAATTCGTCGATCCGCCGCTGACCCACGCCTTCGGCGCCTCGGATGACGATACCGCGATCTACGATGACCCCGGCCAGGTGATGTCGGTCGCGCTCACCCGCGCTGTGGCCGGCATCTTTGATCGCGACGATCTGCGCACGCTTATCACCGAAGACCGCATGGTCCATTCGCACTAATCCGGCAGCCGTCGAATGGATGCCGCAGCGTCCAAGGCCGCCTACGTCCGCTCGATGTTCGGGCGCATCGTGCCGCGCTACGACCTGGTGAATCGCCTGATGACTCTGGGCCAGGACGTGCGATGGCGTCGCCTTGCCGCCCAGCTCGTAAAGCCACGCGGAGCGCTGGCGCTCGATGTCGGCAGCGGCACCGCGGACCTCGCGCTTGAACTGGCGAAACTTGGAGCCCGCTCGGTTATCGGAATCGACTTCTGTGCGCCGATGATGGCGGCGGCGCAGGGCAAGCTTGCCAGACGGCGCGGCGGCCGCCGCGTTTCGCTCGCCGCCGCGGACGCGATGGCGCTGCCGTTTGCGGACCGCAGCTTCGGATGTGTGGTCAACGGATTTGTCTTGCGCAACGTCGCGGATCTCAAGGCAACGCTGATCGAGCTTTGCCGCGTGCTCGAACCAGGCGGCCGTCTTGCTTGCCTCGAATTGACCCACGCGCCGGCGCAAATCGAAACTCTGTTCGGATTCTATTTTAATCGGATGGTGCCGCGGCTCGGAGCGCTGCTCACGGGTCAGGGCGATGCGTATCAATATTTCTCGCGCTCGCTGGATGGATTTCCCGATGCCGACGGTCTCGCCGCACTAATCGCACACGCCGGCTTCGTCAACGTCAGCTACATCCGGCTCGGCTTCGGCACGATCGCTATTCATCTTGGCGAAAAGCCGCGCCGCTGAGCGCGATTAATCAGCGGAGGCCGCGCTCTGGCTCGCCTGCCATGAGCTGAGAGCAGCCGCCAGATATGGCTTAGCCGCCTCGATCAGATCGAGATCCGGGTCGAGTTTCTTGCCTAACCCCTCCACCACCATCATCGATATGTAGAGCACGGTGTAGCGTCCGTCGAGCTGCATTCGATGACGGCGGAAGATGTCGAGAAAGTTGCCGATCGCCAGCGTCATCTCAATTTCCCCAAGCGGTCGATTGGTAAAGCGCTCAACCCATCGTTTGATCTCGGCTTCGTAGGCCGGGTAGTCGACCGCTGCGTGATGCGAACACAACTCGTACATATGACGCGCAAGTTCCTGGCCCATCCCGTTGGCCATGTAGAACATCGTCTGCGCAAAGGTCACGCGATCCGCTTCAGTCAGCTCGGCGGTAAGGCCTAGATCGAACAACACCACGCGATGATCGGGCAAATAACGGACGTTGCCCGGATGCAGATCGGCGTGGACGAAGCCATCGATCAACGTCATCTGACAAAACAGCTTGATTCCTAATCCGGCAACGCGCTTGGGATCGATCCCGGCTTGCGCGAACTCGCGCTCCCGGTAGCCCTGCACGAAATCCATCGTAAGTACGCGTTCACTGCAAAGCGCGTCGTGAAGCCGTGGGAACACAACCTCAGGGAAATTTTCGAAATTGTGACGAAAGCGGCGATTGTTGGCGGCTTCGATCCTGAAATCGAGCTGACGGTTCACCGCGTCGCAGAACTGCCGAGCCGCGTCGACCGGACATAGCATCCGCACGCTGCGAATCAGCTCAAGCTGATGGGCCACCGCCAATACAATCGTTTGATCGAGCTTGGCCCATCGCGCGATCGAAGGCCGCCGCACTTTGACCGCGACCAAATCTCCACTGCCGCGCAAGCGCGCGCGATGAACCTGGGCAACCGACGCCGCTGCCACCGGCCGTGAATCAAATTCCGCGAAGATTCGGTCCAGCGGGCGGCCGAGATCTTCTTCGATGATTTCCTTCACTCGCTCGATTGCAAACGGCCGGACATTTTCTTGCAGCATCGCCAGCTCGGCTACGATTTCTCCCGGGAAAAGGTCGGGCCGAGTACTGATAATCTGGCCGACTTTAATGAAGGTCGCGCCCAAACCCTCGAGCAAAAACCGCAACGCCCGCCCGAGCGCCTTGAGAACGGCGCGCCCGTCCGTCGAACGAACGATCAGAATCTCGACAACCAGCCGGAAAATGAAAACGATCGATGCGGCCAGCGACCACGAGAGAATCTGGGCCGAACGGACCACCAATTGCAGGAATCGGACAAGCTCCTTCACAACACAATCTTCTGCCGCTACTGCGGCTTAGGGCAACACGGAAGCAGCAAACGGACAAGAATAGTCTTTTAGTAAGCTGATTTTTCTGGAATACTTTCATGCTGGCTTGCACCATCTAATGGGAGGGACCGGAAAGTGACTAAGAAGATTGTGGCGGTGGCAACCACCCTGGCATTTGGTACAGCGTTGAGTTTCGCAGTAGCGATTCCTCGCGCCCACGCGGCCGGGAAGGTTGACTGCGACAAAGTGATGGAAGAACTGAACTCGGGCAAAAAGACCAAAGAGGTCGCGTCTGATCTCAGCATCTCTGCCGCAAGCGTGCGTAGATGCAAGAGGAAGCACGCTAAGATGATGGCATCGCCTGCGGCGATGGCATCGCCCGAGGCGCCTGCCGCCCCGGCGCCTGCTCCTGCCCCCGCTGGTCATTAGCCTTAGAGATTCACCGCGCGCACCGCGAGAGCCCTCGGAGGCTCTCGCGGCTTAACTTTGCGCAATTATCGGCTGGACGAGTGAGCCGGTATCGATGAATTCATGCGACTGTGCATTTTTGCACTGCCGCACCGTGGAATTTTGCCCCATTGATAGCCATCGCCTGATCGATTTTCGCCTCGCGTTTTATTAAGACACTGGGCTTATGAATCAGTGCGAGCTTTGCGAACTGCGCGAATACACTCGGCAGTATTGCAAATTCACGTACCCGTTCCGTTTCAACATCCTTGATTGTGACTCCTGCGACACGCCGATGGCCGTGCTCGGCGAGCATCGAGCTCAATGCACCGAAGACGAGCGCGCCTTCATGATCGAAGCGCTATCACTGGTTGCGCGCGCGAAGTTCGGCGACGGGAAGTTCGTGATCGATAGCGTGATGCGGCAAATTCCGAACCATTGCCACATCCACGCTCGCCGACACTGGCTTGCGACCTCGGCCTGACCTGCAAGATTTCTGCCTCCGAACATTTTTTACCTACATTTTGGTGTTATCGTGCATATTTGACACGGGCCAGCCCTATGATATATGCGTCTTCAATATCTTTTTGTGCGCCAATTTTACTTGCGCTTGGCTAGTTGAGCAGTCTGCGGCTCAGCAGCTGCGCGGTCGGCTAGGAGGCTTAGTTCTGCGATGTCTTCGACCGGGGTCGTTAAGTGGTTCAGCCCGAAGAAAGGCTATGGTTTCATCACAATGGATGACGGCCAGGACGTTTTCGTCCACTATAGCGCCATCAGCGGCAATGGCTTTCGTTCGCTCGAAGAAGGCGAAAAAGTTAACTTCGAAGTGACGCAAGGACCTAAGGGTTTGCAGGCGGCGAATGTGAGTCGCCCCTAACCCGCGCGGTAGCTATTGACAAATCGGCCGCAAGCAGCCGAGTTCTCGTTCTCAATCGATCGACATTTGTCCAGATCCGTTCGATAGCGGTGTTGGTGTGCCCGAAGAGAGCGAGCGTTTTTGTATCAAAGGAGTCGCGAATTTGTTCGACATAAGCAATTGGGTTGCCACACGTTCGATGATTCGATGGTTCTTCCGATGACGGGTGCCGCACGCGAGCACCACGGCATTGCGTTAGCCGATATGCAGCCCAACGCCGATCTCGCATCCAGCTCCTGAAAGGAAGTAGATCAGGCGCCGTATGTTGCCTCCGGCGCAGAGTCCGATAAAACCGCCGTGGCTTCCCATCCGGCTGGCTGACTGCTCACAGCGTGATCTGCTTCTGGCAATTACGCTTGTCGCGCTCGCCATCCGGCTCTACCTGGTCGTCACCAGCTTTTGCATCGCCGCGGACGGCGTGGCCTATATCGCGATGGCGCGGGATTTTGCGTCAGGCGAGCCGGGCAAGGCGCTGGCGTCGGTCTTTTCGCCGCTCTACCCATGGCTGATAGCGCAAGCGCATCGCCTGGTTCCCGATTGGGAGCTGGCGGGCAGTTTGCTCTCGGCCGCATTCGGCACTGCCACCATTCCCCTCCTATACCTGCTGATCGCCGAGGTCTTGGAGCGTAACGATATCGCGCTCGGCGCCGCGGCGCTGGCTGCGATCCATCCCTTGATGGCGGAATATTCCGCTTCGGTGAGGACAGAGGCCGGCTTCATCTGCCTGATGGTAGCGGCGGCATATCTGTTTGTAGTCTCGCTCGGCTCGCGCCGCCCCGCGACATTGGTCTGGGCGGGGTTGCTGGGAGGTGTCGCTTATCTTTACCGGACAGAGGCAATAGGCCTCCTGGTGGTATGCCTCGGCTTCCCGCTGCTGGGCGCTATCGCTTGGAAAAAATGGACCGTTAGCACGGCGGTCGGTTGGGCGCTCAGCTTCACCCTGCCCTTCCTGCTGATCGCTTCGCCGTATCTCATCTACCTGCGCGTCAGCACGGGACACTGGACCGTCGGGAGAGAACTGAGCGCGGCGATGGGGTTCGGCATGGCCGAGGTGGTCGAAAACAAACGGAGCTGGCAGACCTCCGGGCTCGAGGGCTCTACCTCGATCCTCGCCCCCCTGCTCGCATCACCGCGCGCCTATTTATCGAAGGTTGGCTACGATCTGGTGATGTCGCTGTATGCATTCCCGATAGCTCTCGGCCCGCTGCTGTCCCTGTTCCTGATTATCGGCTTGTGGGTTCGTGGACGCGGTATCGTCAGCAATTGGCGCGAGAGCTTTCTGGCCGTGCTTGTGTCCTTTTACTTCGCTGGATTTGTTCTCTCGTACACCGGAACGCGGTTCATGTTTCATCTGATCCCTTACACGCTCGGTTGGGTGATGATCGGGCTGCAGGCATGCGCGGAGCGCGCTGCGCATCCGCGCTGGCCACAACGATGGCGCATGCCGCAAAGCATATTCGCGATGCTGGTCGCCGTGACTTTACTCGCCAGCACACTCATCCCGATCGGATACGATCTGCGCGGTTTGCGTTACGCCGGGCAGGCGATAGCAGCGCGCGATTCATCAGCGCCCGGGATCGTCGCTCGCGATGTCCGAGTGGCTTTTTACGCTCACGGGCAGTTTGTCGAATTGCCGGCGCATCCCGCTCCTGATCTGTGCGGGTGGCTCGCGAAAGAGTCCGCCGCGCGATACCTGGTCGTCTCGCGCCGCGAGGAACAAGGGCTGGGCGATCTACACTCGCTGCAATGCGTGAACCTGTTAAAAAGATATCCGCGCTCGCGCGGCAGTTACTATGATTTGTTCCAGATTGTTCGCGACTGAGGCGTCGCGACTTCGACCCGATCACGTCGCCTCGGTGCACACTCGCTGTTTTTGCAGAAAGGCGAAAGGCCCTCCGGTTTCCCGGAAGGCCTTTCCTTATCACGAGGCCTGAATGCCCCGGCTCATCCCAGCAGTAATCGCGGCATCCTAAGCCAGCTCCTCCGAACTATGCGGAGGATGTGACACTCAGGAAGTTACTTCGTCTTCTTTTTCTTGGCGACCTTTTTCTTTGCCATTCCCGTTTTAACCTTGGATTTGGTGCTTTTAGCTTTTACTGGCATTAGATACCTCCTTTGTATCCTCTGCTCCTGCTGGGGGGAGCGTTAAAACTTATAGGTGGCTTATTTTGTCCACCGATTTGAAGCTCAGTATAAAAACGCGTTTCTCTAAAAGCAAGAGCGCGGTCAGAATTTTTAAAAAAAAATTCTAAAAACGAAGTATGCCTCAAACTCTAAGGGATTAATGCAAATTAGAATGATGTTGGCACATAAGTTTTATTGAAATGCCTGTGTCGCACGGTTTATGATTTCCAAATGGGCAAGTTAAGCCGCCGTATACGACGCGAGTGGCCCAGCCTAATTTTAGCGATAGTCGTTCTCTCCCTAGGGCTAAATTGTCTAATAGCGCCACGGGGGCTGCGCGATTTGCTTGTATTAAGACACCATCGTGTGGCAGCCGAGCGCACTCGCCAGCAACTGCGCGCCGACCACGCCGCACTCGAACTCGAGGTACGCAAGCTGAGGTCCAACGATCGTTACTTGCAAAATCTTATTCGCAGCGAGCTCGGCTTCGCCCGCCCGGACGAGCTGATCTATCGTTTCAAAGGTGACTCGCTGCCTGCGAGTCCTTAAAAGAAACCAGCCGGCAGCAAGCGCAGCTCGCGCGCTTCGCGTTCGAGTTGCTCGCGAAAATCAGGATGCGCCAATCCGATCAACGCGCGCGCCCGTTCCGGAACCGACTTGCCCTTGAGATTTACCATCCCGTATTCGGTGACCACGTACATGATATCGGTGCGCGGTGTGGTGACCACGTTGCAGTCCGCGATTCGCGAAACGATCCGGCTGTCGCGCCGGCCCTGGCGCTCGTACGTGGACGACAGGCACAAGAACGATTTTCCGCCGCGCGAAGCGTAGGCGCCGCGAATGAACTGGAGCTGGCCGCCGGTGCCGCTAATCTGGCGCACGCCGGCCGATTCTGAGCACGCCTGGCCGCTTAGATCGATCTGCGTGGTGTTGTTGATCGATACCACGCGATCGTTGCGCAAGATGTGATGCGGCAGGTTGGTGTAATCGACCGGCGCCGCGAAGCATAGCGGGTTGCGGTTCACGAAGTCATACTGTCGGCGCGATCCGGCGCCAAAGGTATAGGTTATCTGGTAGCGGTTGAACTCCTTGTATGCGCCGGTCAACTTGCCAGCTTCGAATAAATCGACGATCGCGTCGGCGAACATTTCGGTGTGGATGCCCAGATCTTTGATCGAAGAGCTGGCCAGCAGCTCGCATACCGCGTTCGGCATCGCGCCGATTCCGATCTGAAGGCAGGCGCCGTTTTCGATCTCTCCAGCGATCAATTCCGCGACTTTCTGATCGATCGGCCCAGGGGCAGGATTGGCCAGCTCCGGCAGCGGCTCCGAGCCGCCCTCGATCACGTAATCGACGTCGCTCAAGTGAACTGCGTTCTCCAGCCCGAACACGTAAGGCATCGCAGCGTCAGTCTCGACCACGATCGTGCGCGCCTTCTCGGTCAACGCCTTTAAATACGTGATGTTGGGACCGAAGTTGAAAAATCCGTGCTCGTCCATCGGCGCCGTTTTCAGCACCGCCACGTCAACCTCGACGAAGCGCCGATAGTAATCCGGCGCCTCGCCAAAATTCATCGGAATATGGAAGCAAAGATCGCGATCGTGCATCCGCCGTTCGAGCCCGGACAAATACCAAGAGAGGTATCTTAGGTGGCGCGCTTCCGGGTCGGCCTCGATCGCTGCTCGCGACCGCAGCGCCAGACATCCGCGCACCTTAACGTCCTTCAACTGGTTGACCCGGGCCGCCAAGGCCTGATCAAAACGATCCGGTTGCCCCAAACCAAATCCGTAATCCAGCCAGCTGCTTGATTTCACAAGCGCCGCGGCCTGTTCGGCGCTCACGGTTTTACGTTTGAGTTCACCCTGAAACGAAGTCATGCCAACTCCACCAAGAGCGTGTTCGCTTCATCTGGATGCGCCGCTGTAAAGCGCGCGTGCTTGACTATGTCCATCGCATACGATTTGTTTGCGGCGCTATCATTGTCAAGCATGGAAGCTGCCACCAAGACGACCAGCACGGCTGCCACTGCGGGCGGTGCCTCGCGCCTGATCCTGTTTCTCACGGTATTTATCGATCTGCTCGGCTTCGGCATCGTGATTCCGTTCCTGCCGCTGTACGCCGATCGCCTCGGGGTTGGCGCAGCGGGCATCGGATTGATTCTCGCGAGCTACTCGGCAGCTCAACTGGTAGGCGCGCCGATCCTGGGAAGGATTTCGGATCGCGTAGGGCGGCGTCCGGTAATCATGGTTGGTCTGTTGGGCTCGGCGGTCGGCTATCTGATCTACGGTTTCGCGACTTCATTTTTCTGGCTGGTGATGTCGCGCGCGGTGCACGGAATTTGCGCGGCGACGGTCTCCACCGCGCAGGCTTACATCGCTGATACCACTGAAGAATCCGAGCGCGCCCACGGGATGGGGCTTATCGGTGCGGCGTTCGGTCTTGGATTCGTCCTGGGACCCGGTCTCGGCGGTTTGTTGGCCTATGCCGGATCGAGCCTGCCGGGATTCTTCGCAACCGATGCGGGCCTGCGGCTGCCGGTCTTTTTTGCCAGCGCGCTTGCGCTGGGAAATTTTTTCTTCGCCGCCAAAGCCTTACCGGAATCTCATCCGAACCTTGGTGGATTGAACCTAGGGTTGGGCGAATTGCTGGAGCCGTGGTTCAACATCACGCAAAACCTGCATGGAATTTTGTTACGGCTGTTCTCGCTTGCGTTCCTCTTCACCTTCGTTTTCGCCGGACTCGAGACCACCTTTCCGCTGCTGGCAGCTGGCCGCTATGGACTGAGCCCGGTCGGAATCGGAGCGCTGTTCGCCTTCGCAGGTCTGCTCCAAGCGATAGCGCAAGGCTACGTTTTGGGAAAAATCGTCAAGCGCACGGGCGAATGGTGGCTGATAAGAGGTGGCGCGATCGCGATGGCGGTCGGATTAACCCCACTCGTGATCGGTTCATCGCATCTGCTGCTTTGGATTTTGCTCGCGCTGATCGCGGTAGGTTACGGCTTTAGCGGACCATCAGTTGCCAGCCTGATTTCCAAGAGCGCCAGCCGTCAACTGCAGGGCGAGGCACTCGGCGTGAATCAGTCAGCACTATCTATGGCGCGCATCTTCGGCCCGATCATCGCGGGCGTCCTGTACGAGGTCGTCGGAGCGGCTTGGCCCTATCTCGGCGGCACTCTGATCATGCTTGCGACGTTGGCGCTGATGCGCGAAAAAGCGACAGCGTCCGAAGGACAAATCGCAAGCTGAGAGCCCGTCACATCCGGACCTAAAACCTAAAACGGCTTCGCCAGCGTGAGTATTAAAATCACCAGGAGGAGCGCGCTGGTAATTCCATGCAACATCCGCCATTCACTGCTGGTGGCACTCCCCGGATTTGATTCCAGCGCAGTGACACGCCGGTAGATATACATGTGAAGCAGCAGCAAGCCGGCGACCAGCAACAGCTTGATGAAGATCCATCCCTGGTGCAGTACTTCGGGCTGGAGCAGAAGCAGCAGGAGCCCGAACGCCATCGCCACCGCTGCAGCGATCGTACCGCTTCGCCTGAGAAGCTGGCGCGACGCGATAATGAAACGCTCTTTGGCTACGCCGACTTCATCCGGCACCGACGCCAAGAATATAGTTGCCGTCAAGAGAATTCCCAGCCAGAAAATTACGCCGAACAGGTGCAAAGCCAGAATCAAGGGTACCATCTCTCTCCGTCCGCTCCCCCAATGAGGCGACCCTGATTTCAGAGCCAGGCTCGTTTAGTTTTCGCTTCGTCAGGCGCTGTGCAGCAGGAGATACGGTAGCAGCTATTGGACGTGAGCTACATATTGCAAGCGAACGCCGGGAGTGGGTCGCATTGCGAGAACACAAAGCATAAGGGAGGTTTCATCCCGCCTAAGGCCGGGCCAGCAACGGTTCGCCGCTCACGATAATCGATAAGACGAGTCGGCGCATTAGGCTACCGCCAAGAGCGCTATTGTGCTACAAGACTATCGTTCGAAAAGGGGGAATCCACGTGAGCGCTCTGCGTTTTGTTCTCAGCGCTGCGGTCGTCGGCCTGTGGGTCAGCGGCGCCAGCGCCCAACAGATTTATCAATGGCGCGACGCGCAAGGCACCGTTCATTTTGCGGATAAGCCGCCGCCCTATCCCGCCAACGTAACGATCGACGGTGAGATCAGCCCTCCGACGGCATCTCCTCCCTCAACCACGTCGGCCAAACCCGCTGCTCGTCCATCCGGCTATTACCATTCGCGGGGTCAAGCCTCGCGAAGCGCGGCTTTCAATCGATCGATCAGTTCTCTGATAGATGGCGGTCCGCGCTCCAGGTTGCGAGGAGCTACACTCGATCCGCCCGCGGCTGATACCTCGAGTTCGAGTTTCGGAACGCCGCTGACCGACCCTTCAAATCAACCGACGACGGTCAAGCGGACCGGCCGAACAACACGGCGCAGCAGCCCCAACGACGACATGGCAGTGCCTTCGCTGGACGGAGCTCTCACGCAGGGTCTCTCCGCAGACGGCGAGACAGCAGCCAACGCCGCGCCCTCGCGAAGACCGGCGACTTCCCAGAGTCAGAACCCGCCGCTGGAAACCGCGGGACCGTGATAGTTGATGGACTGATCGAAGCGAGCGGCTAGAAATCGTCTTTCAGTTCGCGAATTTTCGCAAACACCGCGACCGAGTCGTCGGCAATCTTCGGATCAATCCGCTTGAGGCTCGCGCGAATCTCGGCGCTGTCGGTGCGCAGGAACGGATTGGTCTGTTGTTCCTCGCCGATAGTCGAAGGCACCGTCCATTTGCCGGCGCCGCGCGCGTCCAGGGCCCATCGATGTTTGGCCTGAAGCGCCTGGTTGCTCGGCTCGAGGGTGAGCGCGAAGCGCAGATTCTTCTCGGTGTACTCATGCCCGCAGTACACGCGAGTATCGTCGGGCAGAGCGGCAAGCTTGGCCAGCGAATCGACCATAGTCGCGGCTTTGCCCTCGAACACGCGGCCGCATCCGCCGATAAACAGCGTATCGCCCGTAAACACCGATTTGAGTTCGGGAAAATAATACGCGACGTGGCCGTTAGTGTGTGCGGGTATGCCGATCACGCGGCCCTTGAGTCCGCCTATCGCAACCGAATCGCCGTCGGCAACGTCGTCGGTCAATCCGGGAATGCGGCCGTTTTCGGCGCGCGCGCCGTAGATCTTGAGATCCGGGATCGCGCGCTTCAGCTCCGTGTTGCCGCCCACGTGATCGCCGTGCCAATGAGTCGAAAGCACCGCGACCAGTTTGACGCCCTGCCGCTTCACTTCGTCGAGCACCTTGCCCGGCTCGGAACAATCGACCACGCCGGCAAGCCTGCTCGAATCCTCGATCACCAGGTACGCGAAGTTATCTGCGAGCTGCGGCACAATGATTATAGCCATGATAATCCGCCTGCGGACTTAGATGCCCGCGATACTGTAGCCGACGTCAACGTATATAGTCTGGCCGGTAACGCCGCCGGCCAGATCACTAAGCAGCGCCAGCGCCATCGTGCCCACTTCCTCGACCTTCATGCTGCGCTTGAGCGGCGCGCGGCGCTCGACCTCGTGCGCCATGTCGTGAAAGCCGCGAATCGCCGACGATGAAAGCGTGCGGGCCGGTCCCGCGCTCAACGCGTTGACGCGAATATTTTTTTCGCCCAAATCCAGCGCCAGGTATCTGACGCAAGCCTCCAGCGCGGCCTTGGCCACGCCCATAACATTATAGTTCGGCACCGCGCGCACCGCGCCAATATATGTCAACGTCACGATCGAGCCACCGCCGCGCGCTTCCATCAGCGGCTCCGCGGCTCGCGCCAGCGCCACCAATGAATAGGCGCTGATCTCGAGCGCGCGCGAAAAATTGGCGCGGCTGACGGTGAGGAATCGATCGCGCAGATCCTCGCGCTCGGCGAAGGCGACCGCATGAACCAGCATGTCGAGCCCGCCCCATCGCGCTTTGATTTTCTCGAAAACTTCCGCGATCTTGGCGTCATCGCTGACGTCGAGTTCGCCGACCATCCAGGCACTAACCTGCTCCGCCAATGGCCGCACGCGTTTCTCCAGCACCTCACCCTGATAGGTCAGCGCGACCTCTGCGCCTTGCGCCACCAGGTTCTGCACGATCGGCCACGCCAGGCTCTTGTCGTTCGCGAGCCCGACCACCAACGCGCGTTTTCCTTCTGCAATTGCCATCTTTCGAAATCTTCTCCGCTCTTCTCTCGAGAATGTTTAGCCGATCGGCCGCGGCGACGGCTACAGGTCGATTGTCATCCCGTCTGAGGCCATCTCGAACTCCACCTTCGAGGCGCGATCGAGTACTTCGCGTCCGAGATGAGTAAGCACCAACCGGCGCGGGCTCAAGCGATCGCGCTTGGCGACGATCTGCGGATAGCTCAAATGAGTATCTGTCTTGGTTTTGAAGAAAGTGCATTCGCTGAGGAAAAGATCGGCATCGTCGCTGAGCGCGATCAATTCATCGGTCCATCCGGTGTCGCCCGTGAACGCGACAGTTTTGCCGCCGGCATCGATTCTGAACGCGAGCGATATATCCTTAATCGTGTGCGGCGTTCGGATGGTGTCGACCTTGACCCGCCCAAGCCGGGCATTTTTCCCGGGTTCGAGCACCACGAATTTCAGCTTGCGCGCGACCTTGCTGGTATCGGACTCGGGATACAAGTCGTGAAAGAGCGCCCAGGTGCGCTGCTCCAGGCCGCGCGGTCCGGCTATCACGAGGCTTTTGCGTAGCGGAGTCTCGTGCAAATATTCAAGTATGAGGTAGGCGAGGCCGCCGAAATGATCGCCATGCAGATGGCTGATCAGCACCAAGTCGAGCTCGGCGGGCGAGATCGCGCAACGCTTCATCGAAGCGAGCACCGCCGGTCCGGCTTCCATCAGGATGCGGCTGCGGTTAACGTCGATCACGTAGCCGGCCTGGAACATGCCGCGGCTGGCGAACGCGTCGCCGGCCCCGAGAACGATAACGCTTACGGATGACATCGCGGTAGCAGGAAATGTTAATAGTATCTCGACGAGCTTGGCAAATTCTTAGAGGTCGACGATGAAACAAGTCAAAGTCGGAGTTGGATTCGGGCTATGGCGCCTGGGCATGCCTTCGGTCGCGCAAATCACGCGCGTGGCGGAACAATCGGAAGATTGGGGCCTGGATTCGTTCTGGCTCTCCGATCATCTGCTCTCGCCCTCGCCCGAGCTCGACGTGGTCGCGACCCTTTCACTTATCGCTTCGCGCACATCCAAAATTAAGCTCGGCCCCAGCGTGTTGCTGCTCAATCTGCGTCATCCGCTGGTGGTGGCGAAATCGTTCGCGTCGCTGGATTACTTCTCCAACGGCCGGATGGTGATGGCGGTCGGCACCGGCAGCAATCTCGACGATTACGCCGCCTGCGGAATTCCGCTAGATACGCGAGGCGGCCGCCTGAACGAGGGCATCGAGGTACTGCGGCAGGTATGGCTGAAACCTGACGTTAGCTTTCACGGACGCTTCTTCGATTTCGATCACGTCACGCTTGAACCGCGTCCGGTCGCGCGCCCGAACAACGATTGGGGCACGATGGATATCTGGATCGGTGGCCGCTCCGACGGAGCTCTGAAGCGCACCGCGCGATACGGCGACGGATACTTTGCCTCGTTCCGCAGCCCCGACGAATTCAGCGGCGCGATGACCAAGATCCGCGAGTATGCCGCAGCATCCGGCCGCGCCAACGGCCGAATCGAATCCGGCCTGATCCTGCTCTGCCGTCTGGCGGATTCGCGCGAACGCGCGATGGACGATATGCGGCGCGTCGCCAGCACGCTCAAGCAGGGTGAGGATTATCTGCTCGAGCGCAGCGCGTTCGGCACGGCCGAGGACGTCATCGCGATGGTCGACAAATACGTGAAGGTCGGCCTGGACAAGTTCGTGCTGTGGCCGGTTGCGCGGCCGGAAGAATGGACCGGACAGGTCGAGCGTATCGGGCGCGAAATCGCGGCGCATTACGCGCATGTGGCCAAGGCTGGCTGAACTACTGCCGGCACTGATTTTTGGCGGATTTATCGCCGGGCTGGCGGCATGCAACTCGCCGAGTCCGCAACACGCCGAGCGCTTCGCCAGCGCCGAGGACGTTCAGCTAAACTTTCAAGGCCAATCGTTTGTGCTCGGCGACGACGCCACCGTCGCGTTGGTGCGCCCGGTTTCAGGGGATGCAAACCATTTCCTGCGGCTTCCGTTCTGGCTCGGCGTCAACGTGCTGGTGCCGGGCGTGATGCAGCCCCGCGAGGGCGATTACTACGTCATCAGCGAAGCGGAGATCGTGCGAAAGCTCGACGCGCCGGATGAGTATCTGATCGAAGCCGGCAGCTCGCTTTTGAAAAAGGACACCATCTTCGTCAGCCCGCGCACTCGATACAAGACTATCGGACGTATCCTGCCCACTGTGGTCCAGTTCGTCGCGATGAGGAAGTTTCCCAAACCTCAGGGCGGCACGGTCGACCTGCCCGTGCTGCTGGCGATATCCTTACCGATGAAATGGACGCTGGCGGGTCAGGTTCCGGCCGCGTACGCCAGATTCGAAATTCGATGATCGCGCGCGCCATCCGTTTTGTCGCAGGTTTGCTGATACTCCTAACGGCAGCGGCATGCTCTCCGGATAAAGCGATGGACTTCGGTCCGGTTGGCGAAATCACTTCGCCGCCCAAGGATGAGCTCAGCGTGCGCATCACGAAAGAGTTTAACGGCCGCGCGTTCGAGCTCGAGCGCAACGATCGCGAAGCCGAGGTACGGCTAGACGAATGGCCCGCCGGATATCACCTGCTGATTCCGTTCTGGCTCGGCGTGAATCCTTTGTTTCCGGCGTTCATGCGTCCCGATCTCGGCCGCATCTACGTCATCAGCGAAGCCACCTTGGTGCGGCCGCTTGGACCCGACGAATACCTGATCCGTGCGGGCTCGAAGATGTTCAAGTCCGATACCGTGTTCGAAGCGACTCACACGCGCTACACGCGATCAGGAAAGATGCTTCCCACGGTGGTGCGTTTCGTCGGCACGCGTAGAGTCACACTCGCGCTGGATCCGCCGGCGACCGGTACGATTACGGAAAAGGTGCCGGTATTACAGGAGATCTCGCTGCCCATGAGAACGACCAGCATGCCGGCGGAATATGCGCCGTTCGAACTGGCGCATAGCGGCTAAAGCGTGGCCCATGCGTGTCGAAAGTATCCTGATTAACTCCTTGGTTGAGTTCTAAAATTTTGTCAGAGGCGTGCAGTTTGAGCAGCTTTGGCAGTCATATATTTTCTTTACTAAACGGTAGGTAAAGCATATGCTCGATTTCAGTTGAACGCTCGGATGCATCCTTTCATCGAAGTTTGCGCGTCCTTAATTGCGAGACCTTCCCTGTCTGCGAGCTCCCTGCATAAACGTTAAGGAGGGCATCAATGCCCAGCAAATTGTATGTAGGCAATTTAGCCTATTCGGTTACTAATGCTGACCTCGAAGCTCTGTTCGCTCAGGCAGGAAAGGTCGAAAGTGCGGTCGTAGTTACGGACAAATTCTCGGGCCAGTCAAAAGGCTTCGGATTTGTTGAAATGGCCGATTCCAACGAAGCGGCGCAGGCTATCTCGACTCTGAACGACGCCGAGCTCAAAGGTCGTCGCATAAAAGTCGACGAGGCGCGCCCGCGCGAGAATAGCTTTGGCGGCCGTGGCGGTGGTGGTGGCGGCGGGGACCGTCGCGGCGGCGGTGGCCGTCCTGGCGGCGGCGGACGCGGCGGCAAGGGCTGGTAAGCTCGAGAAAGTCTCTAAGCTCGAGAAGCGAGCGGGCCGATGCTAGGCCATCGGCTTGTGAACATAGTCGGTGCGGAGCGATCACCTTGGCGCTCCCACCGGTCGAAATGGGGGGGCGGCCTCAAGGGGATTCCTCTTCCTGAAGTGTCGCCGTTGGCAGCACCTCAGGGGGAATCAATTCCAAAAACCGCGATACTCGTCCCATCACATAACCCACGTTGCGATCGAACATATACATCGGATAGCTGATGTATAGTTCGTTGCAGGCGCGCGTGTTCGCGACGTACATCAGGCGCCGCTCCTCTTCCAATCCTTCAGCATCGGCATTCTGCGGTCCGGGGAAGCGCCCTTCAGCCGCCCATATAAGGAAAACGACTTTCCACTCGAGTCCTTTGGCCGAGTGGATCGTGCTCAAAGTGACGTAGCCTTCTTCCGCTTCGACCGCCAGGATGTCACCGATTGAATCGGTCGGCGGTTCCAGCGCCATGTCGGCGAGCATTCTTTCCAGGCTTCGATAACGTTCGGTGATGTTCTGAAAATGCTCGAGGTCGCGCTCGCGCTTTGGATAATCGTCGGGATAGGCCTCGCGCATCAGCGGCAGATAATATTCGAGAACCACCGCCACCTGCTCTGCCGGACGTCCGGGATTTTGCGCCAGCTCTGCCAGTAACGCCGCCAGTCGCGCGGCACCACCCAGCGCCTCGGCCCTGGCTTTTGATGCAGCTCCGCCCGCGTACTCCGTCATCGCCTTCAGCGGCTCGGGAGCGCGCACGATCAACTCGATCAATTGCTCGGCCCGGCGATGGCCCACGCCCTTCAGCAGCAGCAAAATTCGCAGCCAGGAGACGGCGTCGGCAGGATTTGCGATCACGCGCAGATGCGCCAGCACGTCCTTCACGTGCGCGGTCTCGATAAACTTGAATCCGCCGCGCTTGACGAACGGGATATCGCGGCGCTGGAGCTCAAGTTCGAGATCGAACGAATGAAAGCTCGCGCGGAACGTCACCGCGATATCGTTCAGCGCGACGCCTTCTTCGCGTAGCTCCAGGATTCGCTGCGCAACGAAGCGCGACTGGGTATGCTCGTCCTGCGCGCGCACCAGGATTGGAAGGAACTTGCCCTCGCGCCGCGTGAACAGCACCTTGGTGTACTTTTCCTCGGCCGCCGAAATCACGTGATTGGCAAGATCGAGGATGCCCTGCAGCGAGCGATAGTTTTCCTCCAGCTTGATTATGCGCGCGCCGGGGAAGAGCTTCGAAAAATCCATGATGTTGCGGAAATTCGCCCCACGGAACGAATAGACCGACTGCGCATCGTCGCCGACCGCCATCACGTTCTGATGCGTCGCGGCGAGCAGCCGCACCAATCGCGCCTGGATCAGGTTGGTGTCCTGATACTCGTCGACCATGATGTAGCGGTAGGTATCCGACAGGCGCCGGCGGATTCCCTCGTGCTCGCGCAGCAGCTCTTCCAGCCGGTAGAGCAGATCGTCGTAATCGACCAATCCGCGCTCCCGCTTGTAGGTTTCGTAATTCATCGCGAGACGCAGGATCTCTTCGCGATGCTCGATCAGGTGGGGAAAATCTATTTCGATCTCCTGCTCCAGCTCGCGCGCCTTGTTGCGCGCCATGCTGATCAGCTCGGAGAGCGTGCTTTTTTTCGGGAAGCGCCGCTCCTTCGACTGGAGTCCCATCCGGGTGCGGATGAGATTGATCACGTCCTCCATGTCCGAACGGTCGAGGATGGTAAAATTGGGACGCAGATCGATCGCCGAGCCATGCCGCCGCAGCACGGTGTTGGCGAAAGAATGAAACGTCCCACCCGCAACCGCGCGGCTGTTTGTGCCGACTAGCCGCTCGACCCGCCGCAGCATCTCTTCCGCCGCGCGCCGCGTGAACGTAAGCAGCAAAATCGCCCCCGGGGGCACACCGCTCTCGATCAATCGCGCCACTCGATAAATCAAGGTGCGGGTCTTGCCCGACCCCGCGCCCGCGACTACCAGTAGGGGCCCGTCGCGATGAGTGACCGCGGCCAACTGGGCAGGGTTCAGCAGCTCGGCGTACTTGATCCTGAAGTTGCGCTCGTCGCGAACCGCAGGCTCGCTGCGCAACACGATCACTTTGTCGGTAGAATTCTCAGCCAAGTTCGAAAGATTTTATCATCATTCTCGCAAATCGCGATCATGGCAGAGCCATCCGCCAATCCGAATCGGCGAGCGTACGCCAATCCCCGAGTTGACTGTGCGGATGCAAGCGGGCAGAACTTCAGGAGCAATATTGATGAGGAGTTTTATGGCGCGAATTCTTCGATCCGCCCTCTGCCTGTTCGTTTTGATGGCGCTCGGCGCCTGTTCGCTGTTCCAGGAAACCCCGCAGCAGCGGGCCCAAAGGCTTGAACCGATGCTGTCGGCAGCGGGCTTCAATATGCTGCCGGCCGATAACGACCAGAAAGTCTCCGCGCTTCAGGGACTGCCACCGCTCAAGATGCGCTATTACACGAAGGACGGCCAACTCCATTATTGGTTCGCCGATCCTGAATTCTGTCACTGCGTTTACACAGGGAATCAGACTGCGTATCAGCGCTACGAAAACTTGAAGCTTCAAGCCCGGATGGCGGAGGAGGCGCGGATGACTGCTGAAGAGAACGAGGAGGCAGCACAAGAAATGATGATTCCGGGACCGTTCCTTCTCTGGTAAACGCCGGGACGCCGCGGCAGCTCGCCTTTAGAAAACTGAATTAGGGATAGGACGACGGCGGATTGTAGGGCGCGGGCGCGCCGTATGGCGAGCCATACGGCGAACCGTACGGGGATCCGCCGTAGGGTGAGCTGCCGTAAGGTGAGCCATATGGCGATCCACCGTAAGGCGATCCGTAGCCTCCGCCACCAAAAGACGGAAGTCCTCCGCCACCCAAAGGAATTCCCCCACCCAAACCGAAGCCGGAGCCACCGGCCATAGATCCCAAGCCCATCATTAGGAACGGCATCAGCGACGCAGTCCAGTCGGGACTTTGTCCCGGCACCGTCGGCTGCTGCATTGGGACCGAGTTCATCCCAGGCTGATTCTGATACGCCTGCAGGTCCTGCGGCGGTGGCGATGAGCCTGATGGCGGCGGCGGCGAATACGAAGGGGCGGAGCCCGAGTATGGCGGCGGTGAACTCGAGTAGGGAGCCGGTGGCGGGGCCCCGCTCGATGACGAAGAAGGAGCCGATTTTAGGGTTAGAAGCTCAGGTCGGATCTTGATTCGGTTATCGATGAAAACGTTCGGATCCTTCAGAAACTTGCGGGTCTTGGTCTCGGCGTCGGTCTTGCCAAACGGGGTTGCTACGAAGCCGAAAAGCACCACTTGACGGCCGCTTTCGGCGTTATCCGTAACTTGGGCGCCAACCAGTGGCAGCCGGTGAGTATGAAGGTAGTCGGTGAGCGCGTTACTGCTGGTCGGATTTGAGTCGAAATCGGCAGCTGCGGCCGGTATGGTCGCGACCGCGAGCGCAAGAAAACAACTCAAAGCGATTCTCGCCAACCATCTCACATAACTATGATACGCTCTTCGCCGATTCGGCTACAAACTCCTGGTTTGCAGCCTTTGGAGGGTGCGCCCGGTGCCGACTAATGCAGCTAGTGGGGGAGTTGCTGGCACCGGGCGCCTTCGCGGCTCTTGTTTAGGGGCGGAGCACCGAGAGATTTTGCGATAGGGTTTGCAACTGCCTGGCGCTATTACTGCGCCGATAGTCCAAGTCAGATTCCGGGACTAAAACCTCCGCCGCCATCGCCATCATGAAATCGAGGATTCTAACCGGCGCGCCACCCCCTATGCTCAAACATCTACCCGGTGACGCAGCGCATCATAGCGGGTGCTCATGACCGCGCCATTAGGGCGAGGTGAACGATGGTTTACCTTTTGCTATGAAAAGCACTACCGAGTCATTACCGCGCTATTACATGTCCGCCCCACCCTGATGCGGGTTTGCAAACCGCGCCAGGTGATGCAAACTTGGTTCGGAGCACGCAAAATAACCACCTTCAGAGGGCTCTAGCATGGGAACCGGTAACGCGAAGGTAGATCCGGACAAACTCAAGCAAACCGCGGAACGGGTGTTTGGATATCTGGGCGGTGCCATGATCTCGGCAACGGTGTATCTGGGCGAGCGCATGGGTCTCTATCGCGCGCTGGATTCTGCAGGATCGGTCACCAGCGAAGAGCTCGCGCGCAAAACCGGGCTTCACGAAAGATGGATTCGGGAATGGCTGATGGGCCAGGCCGCAGCCGAGCTGGTCAGCTACAAAGGCGACGGGCGCTTCGCGCTCACGCCAGAAGCCGCGATGGTACTCGCGCAAGAGGACAGTCCGATGTTTCTGGCGGGCGGTTTTTGCGCTCTACCGCAACAGATGGCGGTCCTGGAGCGTCTGCCGCAAGCCTTCAAAACCGGAATCGGGCTGAGTTACGACGCCTTGGGATCCGAAGTTAATCGCAGCGTTGAGCGCTTGCTGGCGCCGTGGTTTCGCACCCAACTCGTGCCAGTTGCCCTGCCCGCGCTCGACGGTGTGGTCGATAAATTAAACTCCGGCGCCAAGATCGCCGACGTTGGATGCGGCGCCGGCGTCGCCGTGATCGAGATGGCGAAGGCGTATCCAAAATCTTTATTCCACGGCTATGATATCGCGAAAATTCCTCTCAGCGCCGCCGCCGATAACGCGAAGCGTGCCGGAGTGCGAAACGTCGAATGGCACGACGCCAAAATCGACGGGCTGCCGGCTGACTCAAGCTTCGATTTCATCACCACCTTCGATTGTCTGCACGACATGACGCGGCCCGACCTCGTGATGAGCGCAATTCGCGGCGCGATCAAAGCCGACGGCACCTGGCTAATCGCCGACATCCACGGCCAGGCGAGCTTCGAACAAAATCTGACCGACAATCCGCTCGCTGCCTTGATGTACGGATTCTCGGTGATGTTTTGCATGTCGTCCGCGATGTCGGAGCCGGGCGGCCTGGGGCTTGGCACCTTGGGATTCCCCGAACCGGTCGCACGCAAGATGACGACAGAGGCTGGCTTCACCCGTTTCGTCACGCGGGATTTCGAAAATCCGATTAATGCCTACTATGAAGTCCGGCCCTGATCATCGGCTGCCTTAAACTCACCATCCCGCAGCTGCTACATTACGACGCAGTTCGTCGTTAAGGTCGAGGTGCAGGATGCGAAACTTCCTCTACCGGGATCTCGAAGGAATCTTAAGCTGCGCTGTTAGCAGGTCAGGGTCTCTTCAGGCGCCGATACTTTGTCTGATCCTCTGCCTGAGCATGGCAGCGTGTGCGGATATGTCCGATCAGCCTGAAGTGACGCCCAGTAGATACGCACCGCCTTCGGTCGATCAGCAATGGACTCCCGCACCCGCGCTGTCCAATGCCTATCGCCTACCGGTCCGTGCGACAGGCGAGCAGCCGCAAATTCCCACTTCGGCCAACGGTCAGAATTACGATCTCGCCGGGCTGATCGACGTGGCCTTGCGCAACAATCCGCAAACTCGCACGGCTTGGGAATCCTCGCGCGTAGCGGCGGCGAATTATGGCGCGTCGCGTGCGCCCTACTATCCTCTGCTGGGCGCCGAATCCGACAACGGATACCAGCGCACGATGATTGAGCTTCCGAACACCGCCGGGGCCCTCAAACAGTGGCAGGCAGATCCTTTCGTTTCGCTGACCTACACGCTGCTTGATTTCGGACGCCGCCATTCGAGTTCCGAAGTCGCTCGCAACCAGTTGATCGCAACCAACTTCGCTTTTAACCGATCGATACAGACCGTGGTTTTCAACACTCAGACAGCTTTCTATTCACTCGATGCCGCACAGGCGGCGGTGATCGCGGCAGAGCAGAATCTCGAGCTCGCTCAGACGGACTTCGAGGCGGTTAATCAGCGCGTCAACCTGGGGCTCGCGACCGCGCCCCAACTCTTGCTCGCCAAGGAGCGCGTGGCCCAATCGCGCTTCGATCTCGCCAACGCGCATCTGCTGGTTCATGACGCGCAGGCGCAATTGGCCGTGGCTCTCGGGGTGCCAGCCAACGATGTATTGCGAGTGCAAGGACTGGAGAATCAGCGGGTTCCAGAATCGCTCAACGCCGCAGTGGATCAGCTCATCACGCAAGCGCGCAGCGAGCGCCCTGATCTCGCAGCTCAGGTGGCCAACGTCCAGGCCAGTTACGCTCAAGTCGAAAGGGCGCAGTCAGAGTTCTATCCCACGGTCGGGCTTTCAGCCGATTACGGTGAAAATTTATGGAGCTTCAATTTTTATTCACCGAGAACCGTGAATGTCGCCTTCCCGCAATATTCCGCGCTGGTGACCCTCAAATGGGATATTTTCACCGGCTTCAAACGGATCAATGACGTGCGCGCCGCCGAGGCTAATCGCAAGGTCCAACGCGCCCAGCTCGATACGCTCGAGATAAGCACCGTCGCCGAAGTATGGCGCGCGTATTTCGAATTCGAATCGTCGCGAAGCAAATATGATTTCGCCGACAG
>DATJOQ010000262.1:0-14006 GCA_035506935.1 Binataceae bacterium (SeqCode)
ACGCCGATTGGGAACGGCGCGTGTTCGGACTGCTGACCGCCACGCTCGCGCTGCAGCGATGGAATATCGACGAGTTCCGCCATGCGATCGAGCGGATGGAGCCGGCGCATTATTTGGAGTCGAGCTACTACGAACATTGGCTTCACGCGATCGAAACATTACTGGTTGAGAAGGGCGTGATTACCGAGCAGGAACTCGCCGCCAGGCGAGCCGAACTGGCGAAGGAAGCTTCGTGATGCTGCGGCCGGAGGACGTCGAGCAGGTAGTCAAGAACGGCGGCTCAAATCGGCGTCCCGGCGCGAGAGCCGCCGGCTTCAAACCTGGCGACAAGGTGCGCGCGCGCAATCTGAATCCGGTCGGCCATACGCGGCTTCCCCGCTACGTCCGCGGCAAGGTCGGCGTGATCCAACACGACCACGGCGTCTTCGTTTTTCCCGACACTCACGCGCACGGATTGGGCGATAAGCCCCAGCACGTTTACAGCGTGCGCTTCGACGCTCAAGAGTTGTGGGGCGAAAATGACCGCGGACCCGGCGCCGTCTATATCGATCTTTGGGACGACTATCTTGAATCACCAAATGAAGGCGAACCTGCGGTTAAGCTCGAGCCAGCGCTCAAGCGCAAACCAACAAGCAAATCCGCGCGCAAGCCGAAGCCCGCAGCCAAGCGGAAACCTGAAGCCAAACGGAAATCCGCGGCCATGCGTGCCAAGCCCAGCCGAAAACGGAAATAGAGGCGGACTATCACATGGGTAAAAATCACAACGCGCCCGAATCAGAGCCTGCGCTCAGGGTCAAAGCGCTGGAAGCGCTGCTGGTCGAAAAAGGCCTGGTCGATCCGCTGACGCTCGATCGGCTGGTCGATACCTATGAGACCAAAGTCGGTCCGAAGAACGGGGCCAAGGTCGTCGCGCGAGCCTGGGTCGATCCCGCTTACAAGAAGCGGCTTCTGGCCAACGCCACCGAGGCAATCGCGGAGCTTGGCTTCAGCGGGATGCAGGGCGAAGACATGGTGGCGGTCGAGAATACGCCGAAAGTCCATAATCTGATCGTCTGCACGCTCTGCTCGTGTTATCCGTGGACCACGCTGGGCTTGCCACCGGTATGGTACAAGAGCGCGCCCTATCGTTCGCGCGCGGTCAGCGATCCTCGGGGTGTTCTGCGGGAATTCGGCCTCGAGCTCGCCCCCAATGTCGAGATTCGCGTATGGGACAGCAGCGCAGAGGTCCGCTACATGGTCTTGCCGGAGCGTCCCAAGGGCACCGAGCACATGTCCGAAGCGCAGCTGGCGGAGCTGGTGACGCGCGATTCGATGATCGGCGTAACGCAGGTCACGCTCGATTCCAATTCCGCGTCCCAGACCTGAGGTCGCAAGGAAACGTCTTGGCAAACAGCATTGATCAGATCCCGGCAGAGTTGCCGGCGAATCACGACGACGAGCGCACGTTTGCGGCGCCATGGCAGGCGCGCGCGTTCGCGGTCGCGGTCACGATGTGCCAGGCGCGCTACTTCACGTGGGACGAATTTCGCCAGCGCCTGATGGCCGAAATCGCGCATGATGCCGGCGACCATATCGAATATTATCAACACTGGCTCAATGCGCTGCAGAAATTACTCGCCGATAAGGGATTCGTCGCGGACCGCGAGCTTGACGCGAAAGTCCACGAATTCGCCAAACCCGCTTGAGCGCCGACGTTTGATGTCCACGCGCCTGCCGCCGGCGAATCTTCCAACGAGGTGTCGATGACAGATCCTGACACGCTTTCCTACTGGGCCGACACCGCGCCTCGATACAAGCCCGAGCGGAGCGACCTTCCCGCGAAAGCCGACGTGGTGGTCGTGGGCGGTGGCTACACCGGTATCTCGGCCTCGCGCGTATTGGCCGAGCGCGGGGCGTCAGTCGCTTTACTGGAGGCGCGTGACCTCGGATGGGGTGCGTCGACCCGCAACGCGGGGATGATGATCGTCGGGCTCAAGCACGGTCCGCAGGTACTGGTGAAACAGTTCGGCGAGGAGCTCGGGCGCAAGTTGTTCGACACCACGCTCGAAGCTAACCGTTTCGTCGAAGACATGATCAAGCGCGAGCAAATCGATTGCGAGTACGGCCGCGTCGGTCATCTCACTGCCGCATTCAGGCCCAAGGATTACGATTCGCTCGAACGCGAGGCCGAGTTTCTCGATCACCGCTTTGGCCATCAGGCCAAGATGGTCTCGCGTGCCGACATGGGCGGCGAAATCGGCAGCTCGTTTTATCACGGAGGAATAATTGACGACGCCAGCGCCGGACTCCACCCCGCGAAATATTACGCAGGGCTCGCCGCCATCGCCGATCGCGCCGGCGTCAAGCTCCACCCGAATACGCCGGCGAGTTCGGTCGAGCGCGTCAACGGCGAGTTCGTGGTGCGCACGCCGCGCGGCGAAATCCGCGCCAAGGACATCCTGGTCGCGACCAACGGATATACGGACAGGGTCTTTCCGGAATTCCAGCGGCGCGTGATCCCGATGGGCAGTTATATGGTCG
Source organism: Binataceae bacterium (SeqCode) (assembly GCA_035506935.1). Classification (GTDB taxonomy): domain Bacteria; phylum Desulfobacterota; class Binatia; order Binatales; family Binataceae; genus DATJOQ01. The sequence continues at coordinate 2,521 of DATJOQ010000262.1, forward strand.
CAACCGAGCCGCTCGACCCTGCGACCATCAACCGGATCAGTCCGAAGAATCGGATGGTGATCGACACCAAGCACGTGCTCTATTACTTCCGCCGCACCGCCGACGATCGCCTGTTGTTCGGCGGGCGCGCGAGTTTCTCGCCCACCACCGTCGAGCGCAGCCGCGATATCCTGCGCGGCGCGATGCGCAAGGTTTTCCCAGAGCTGGCGAACGTTCGAATCGATTACGCGTGGAAGGGAAACGTTGCGTTCACTTTCGATTTGCTGCCGCACGTCGGGCGGCACCAAAACGGGATGCACTATGCGATCGGATTTTGCGGACATGGGGTCGCTATGGGCAGTTATCTCGGCTCGCGGATGGGCGCGATGATCGCGAGTTCCGAAGCGCCGGCGTTGCCGTTTTTCTCGCTGCCGTTCCCGTCGAAATTCTTCTATCGCGGCACGCCGTGGTTCCTGCCGATCGTCGGCACCTGGTACCACTTCCTCGACGCGATCTAGCGCGGGATCGCAGCTGGGGCTATTACGTCAACGCGCGGTGTTCTTTCGGACCCAAATGAAACTGGCCTACAAAGGCCAGGAAGCGTTTTAAGCGTTAGGTCGGCCACCAAGCCGGCAAGCCCAGCCGAAACGATGAGCGCCACGGCAGCGAACCTAGCGTTAGCTGAATTTTGCGCCACCGTCAGCCCAATGAGTGGACGTAACGTCAGCCGAGCAGAAAGATCCGCAAAGTTGTATTTCTCAGCGAGCCAGCCTGCGCAGACCAAAATCGTGGCGATAGCAATGCCGACCTTGGTAAAGCGAAAAGAGTTAGCTCCAGGTTGGTCCATCGAGGCTCAGAAAACGATCCTAGATTGCGTGCGTTAGCGAATCTAGTAACGCAAAAACCAGCGAGGGGCGGGGTCCGGCATCGCCTGACCCCGCCCTCCCCGCGATTTTCGTCAGCGTCCCGCTGCAGCGGACGCGTGCGCGCCGCCGTTGGCGCGCCGCTTGGTGCGCTCGCGCTCGGTGGCGCCGCTATCGAGCTTCAGCGCTTGCGGATCAATGATCACGCCGTAGCTGTCGCGCGCCTGCTCAAGTGTTACGTATTCGTCGAGGTAATCCTGCAGGACGCGCTCCGGCTCGCGCGTCAACGGATCGCCCCATCCGCCGCCGCCGGTGGCGAGAATCTCGATCTTGTCGTTCGGATCTAGCCGCTTACCGCGAAGCGGATTGCGCCATTCGCCCTCTGGCGTGAAACCGCCGAAGACGTCGAGCTCGCCCTTTGCGGTGATTCGGCCCATTCGCTGCGGGATACTGTCGCCGCCGCCCGAAACTCCCGAAGCGCCCGAGCGCGTGCGCGAAGTTTCCATCGAGAATTCCGCCGGTCCGAGCAACGTCACCACCATCCGCGAGCCGAGCCCGCCGCGATTACGTCCGGGGCCGGAAGAACCGCTGCGCAACTCGAAGGCTTCGTAACGTACCGGGAACAAAAGCTCCGCCACCTCTGCCGAGAGGTTCGCGCAATTGCCCAGCGGATCCTGGGTGACGCTCATCCCGTCGTGCATCGGGCCGCCGCCCCATCCGCCGGCCGGCAGGTCGGAGAACACAAAGTTCTCGCCGCTCTTGGGATCTTTCACCGAGCATACGAACCAGTTGCACTCGGAGAAGGTCGGCGCGACCACCCGCGACGGAATCGCCTTGGCCAGCGCTTTCCAAATCGCTGACGTGATCTTGGACGAGGTCAGCGTGGTGCAGCCGATAGTGGGGGAGGGCCACTTGGCGTTGAGCCAGCATCGGTCGGGCAACTTGATTTCCACCGGCCGGAAGCTTCCCGCGTTGGCGGGCGCGTCGGGCGACAGGAAAAACTTGAGCGAGTAGTAAACCGCCGAATAGGTATTTGCCATCGGCGAGTTGATTCCGCCCGCGACCGGAAGATCGCTGCCTTCGAAGTCGACGATTATTTTGTCGTCGTTCACCGTGAGCGCTACCTGGACCTGCACTGGATCGTCGGTGATACCGTCGGTGTCGGCGTAATCAACCGCGCTATAGGTGCCGTTGGGGATTTCGCGAATCGCGTTGCGCGTCAGCCGCTCGGTGTAGTCGATTACCTCGCGCATCCCTTGCCGTACGATGTCGGTGCCATAGCGCTCCGCGATTCTCTGAAGTTCCTGCTCGGCGACACGCAGGGCGCCCAGATGGGCCTGCAGATCGCCCTTGATATACTGCGGCGTGCGCGTGTTGTTGGTGATGATCCGTAGCAGGTCGTCATTGACCTCGTAGTTCTCGTACATCCTGAGCGGCGGCAATCTGAGCCCCTCGCCGGCGATATGCGTGCCGAAGGCCTGTCCTCCTGCCGCGCCGCCGCCGACGTCGGTCCAATGGCCGCGCGAGACCGCGAAGCCCAGGATGTCGCCGTTGAAGAAGACCGGCATCGTGAAGGTCATGTCGTTGAGATGGGTGCCGCCTTCGTAGGGATCGTTGAGCACGAAGATATCGCCCGGGCGCAGGCTCTCGAAGCCGAAGCGCTTGACCGAGGCGCGCGCCGAGAAATGCATCGCCGCGATATGCACTGGGCAATTGGCGGTCTGTCCGAGCAACTCGAGGCGCTCGTCGTAGATCGCGTTGGAGAAGTCGACCATGTCGTAGATGATCGGCGAGAAGCTCGCCTTCTGAAGCACCGTGCTCATGCGCCCGCAGATATATTCAAAGGAGCTGCGCAGCACTTCGAAGGTGACCGGGTCGAGCCGTTTGCCGTTCTCGGTTTTTGCCTCGCTCATAACGATCCTCCGTGGGTTGCTTCCCCAGCCTACTCTTTAAACCTTAATGATCAAATTCATCGCGCCATCCACCGACGCCTTGCTGCCAGGCGAAAGGACGGTGCAAGAATGCTCGTGCTCGACGATCGCGGGCCCCGACATGGTATCGCCAGGCTGAAGTTTCGACGCGTCGTAGATGTTGGTCGGCACCTGCTTGCCGTCGAAGATTACCTTGCGGTCACCCTTGAGCGCCTGCTTGGCGTCGGAGGCTTTACGGCCGGCCGCGGTCTTGCCGTCGGCCGACGAGGCGCGTGCCACGTTTCCGATCACGGTCACTCCCAAGCTCACGAACGCGGGCTCGAACTCCTCGGAGGCCACGCCGTATTCGCGCAGATGGGCCTTATGGAAGCTCGCCGAAACCTCATCCAGCGATTTCCCGATAGTTTCCTCGATCGGAGTGAGCACTTCGTAGCTCTGGCCGACGTAACGCATCTGCGCGGTGCGTTTGGTGCGTACCGAGGCTAGCGTCACGCGCTCGCGCGCAAGCAGCTGCTTGCCCTCTTCCTCGATTTCGCGGAAGTTGCGTTCGAGGTCTTCGGGACTGGTCTGCGCGACCGGCGCGTAAAAGAACCGCTCGAGGTCGTATCGCAGATCCATCAGAGTTGCGCCGCGCGCCGACGCCACGCCTGCGCTGGCCGGTACGATCACGCTTGGGATTCCCAGCGAGTGCGCGATCCAGCATACGTGCATCGCGCCCGCGCCGCCGAAACTGGCGAGCGCGAAGTCGCGCGGGTCGCGCCCGCGATCGGCCAGCGCCAGCCGAATCGCCTGGGCCATGTTCTCGGTGCAGATCGCAACGATTCCTTCCGCCGCCGCGATCGGATCCAGTCCGACTTTCTCGCCGACCTTGGTTACCGCGCGGTTAGCCGCGTCGACGTCGAGCTTGAACTTCCCGCCCAAGGTCGGCTCGAGTCTTCCGAGCAGCAGATTGGCGTCGGTGACCGTCGCTTCCTGGCCGCCGCGCCCATAACAAGCCGGCCCCGGCTCGGAGCCCGCCGAACGCGGACCAACTCGCAGCGATCCGCCGTCGTCAATCCACGCCAGCGATCCACCGCCCGCGCCTATACTGCGGATATCCAGCATCGGCGTGATAATCGGCATCTCCCACTGCAGCTCGTACGAGTTGGTGATCAGTCCCTCGCCATCCTCGACGATCGAAACGTCGAACGAGGTTCCGCCCATGTCGGTATGGATAATCTTCGAGTGCTCGGAGAGCGTCCGCGAAAGCGCGCTGGCGTAGGCCACGCCGCCGGCCGGTCCCGATTCAATCAACTCTTCGGGACGTTCCATCGCGGCCGCCGGACCCATCACGCCGCCGTTTGACTTGATTATCAGCAGCGCGCCCTTGAAGCCCCACGCAGCCAGTTCCTTTTCGAGCTCCTGCAGGTAATTCGCCATCACCGGCAGAAGCACTGCGCGCACCACCGTGGTGACGAAGCGGCCGAGCTCGCGGAATTGCGGGCGGGTCTCGCTCGAAATCGCGACCCGCATTTTGGGCGCCTTCTCGGCAATTAATTCGCGCACCCGGCGCTCGTGGCGTCCGTCGGCGTAGGCGTTGATGAAGCAGATCGCGACGGTTTCCACTCCGAGTCCGACGATACGATCCACCAGCGCGCGCACCGCGGTATCGTCCAACGGCCGTACCACTTGGCCCTGCGCCGACATGCGCTCGTTCAGAGTGAAGCGCAGGCGGCGCGGGATCAGCGGCCGTTCCTTAACCTGGTAGGGATCGTACAGATGGGCGCGGCGCTGGCGGCCGATCTCGATGGTGTCGCGAAAGCCTTCGCTGGTGATCATCGCCGAGGTCGGGAAGGCGCGTTCGATAAGCGCGTTGGTGGCGGTGGTGCTGCCGTGGACGATCTCGCCGATTTCGGCGGGGTCGATTCCAGGCCGTTTCAGCGCTGCCATCACGCCTTCGACCAATCGGCGCTTGGTGGTCAAAACCTTGGCCGTGCGAGTTTCGCCGGTCGCCTCGTTGACCGCGAACAAATCGGTGAAAGTTCCACCTACGTCTATTCCGATTCGCCACATGGGCTGTCAGATTCTCCTAGAACTTTGATTGCTGCGCGTTTGGCAGGTGTATCACCAAGGTTACTGGCCGAGAAGCCCTACACGATCGAACAGCGAGAGCGAATCCGCGACCATCGCGAGCCGCGCGGCGTTTTCGTGGCGGGCGCGCAACGCCTGCTCGATATCGACCGCGCGAAACCGCACCTTCGATCCCGGCTCAGCCTGCGCCACCAAGTCGAGATCGCACTGGATCACGGTGCCGATCGTAGCGTAGCCGCCACCGGTTACCGCGTCGCGCATCAGCAGGATCGCTTCCTGGCCGCCGGGCACTTGGATCGAGCCGACCGGGTAGCCGACGTCGACCACATTGGAAGGATTCGAGCCCGCACCGAACGGTTGCTCCCGCTCCTTAAACTTGAAGATTGGCCCGTGCAGCCGGTAGCCGACGCGATCCGCTTCGTTCGAGACTTCCCACGTGCTCGAAAGAAACTCCGCGACGGTTTCGTCGGTCAGCCGGTACGAGCAGAGTCCCATGATAATCCGAAGCTCGGTTTCGCGCTGGAGCTTGGGTACCAGGCGCGTGTCGAGCCTGCGATGCACCAGCGATTCGGCCTGCGTGCCAGGCGTTCCAATCGGCAGGGTGTCCTCTGCCTGAAGACGCCGTCCTTCGACACCGCCGAAGCGCGCAAGCAAATAAGTGGAACGGCTCCCGAGCAGCGGTGGGATCTGGATACCACCCGCGATCGTGACGTAGGCGCGAACCCCGTACTGCACCTGTCCGCACGAGATTCGATCGCCCTTGCGCACATGATGCGCCACCCATTGCGGAACCTGCTTGTCGTTAATTCTCACCGGCAAGTTGGCGCCGGTGACCGCGACGAACGCGTCTTCGGTAGTTTCGAACGTCGGTCCGGCGAAGGTAATCTCGAGCGATGCCGCATCAACCGCGTTGCCCACCAGGAGATTGCCGACCCGGAACGAGAACTGATCCATCGCGCCTGCCGGCGGCATCCCGATATGGTACCAGCCGAACCGGCCGCCGTCCTGGACCGTGGTTTGAAGCCCGCCCTGGATAATTTTCAGCATCGTTCCGCTGCGGTCTGAAGACGCTTGAGATAACGGTCGGTATCGCGAAGATACTCCGCCGGCCTGAATTCCTGCTCCACGATTTTGTAGCGGTACGTGCCCGCTTCGACCTCGCGGCGAATCGATTCGAACTCATCCATCTCGATCGGCCTGAGCTTCCATCGATCACCCGCGATCGCAAGGATGTAACGCTCGCGCAAATCGACCAGGCTGCCGGTGGGATCGTAAATCGGTACCGGCGTCTGGCCCATTAGCTGGTAGCCGCCGGGACCGCGCACCGGATAGATCGCCATAAAGGCGCCGCCCTGTGAGACCGTACGCTCGGGCGTGTCGGTGCGCGGACGAACGTACTTGGGCGCTTGAATCGCGCGCTCGCGCGGCACCATCTGATAGCCCCACGCGGTGCCGGGAACGAACCCCACCATCGAGACCCAGTAGGGCACGCCGGAATGCGCCGCGATAAATTCGTCCTTGTCGGTGAAGCCGTTGATCTTCATCAGGTACTCGAGATTGGTGATCGAGGGGTCCTGATGGCGCTCGCCGAAGCGCGCCGCGCATTCCTTGCTCCACGGATCGTCGTAGAGCACCGGGATGTCGACCAGCCGCGAGCTTAGCGATTCGATATGTTCGGCCGAATGCTCGATTTCGCGAAGCTGCTTGACCAGTCTTTGCGGGTCGATCCGATCGGGATTGTAGTGCAGCAGGTACGAATTATTGGCGGGACAGACTTCGATTACGCCTTCGATTTTATCGCGATCTATTTGCTGGCACACCGAGAGGATCTTGAAGTTGAGCTCAAGGCTCATCTCGATATCGAACTCGACGAAGATGTATTCATCGCCGCCGAAATCGTAGCGCGGTTCCATCAGGCGGCCATCTCTTTCAATACCTCGCGCGCGATACGCAGCACCTGGTCGATATCTGCATCGGTGTGGGCGGCACAGATGAATCCCGGATGGGCCGGCGGAAGCAGCACGCCCTTGCTGATCATGCCCATGCTGAATTCGTATTGTTTGGCCGCGTCGGCCTTCATCGAGGAGCGTTTGTCGCGAATCGGCTGATCGCTGAAATGGACATGGAAAATTGAGCCGACGCCGGCCGCTTGCAGCTTGAATCCCGCGCTCGACGCCGCCTCGCGCAATCCCTCACGGACCTTGTTGCCCAGTCCCGCGACGTATTCGTAGATGTCGCGCTTCTCGAGTTCGTCGAGCATCGCGATTCCGGCCGCCATGCTGATCGGATTTCCTGAAAAAGTTCCTGAGCTGAATATTTTCTCCTTGACGTCCGATGGCTGCTTGGTCGGCGTAACCACTTTCTCCATGATCTCGCGTTTGCCGCCGTAACCGCCGATCGGAAAACCGCCACCGACGATCTTGCCGATCGCGCCGAGATCTGGGTTCACGCCGAAGTAGGATGACGCGCCGCCCAGGCCGAGCCTGAATCCGGTTACGATCTCATCGAAGATGAGCAGGATCCCCTTTTCCTCGGTGAGTCTGCGCAGCGCGGTGAGAAATCCCTGATCGGCCGGTATCGCTCCGATACCAAACGCGGCGAGCGGCTCGATCACGACCGCGGCGAGTTGGTTGGCGTGATCGCGCACGATATCGAGCGCCGCCGGATCGTTGAACGGCAACAGCAGCAACTCCTCCAGAGAGGATTGCTGCGTACCTGCGCACCCGGCGATCGGGGTCGGCGCGTGATCCGAGCCGCCTCCCGCGACGAAGCTGCCGGTGAAGCCGAAATCATGCTGGCCGTGATAGCCGCCCTCGAACTTCGCCACGCGATCGCGGCCGGTGAAGGCGCGCGCCGCGCGCATTGCAAGGAAGGTCGCTTCCGAACCGCTGTTCACGAAGCGCACCATCTCCATGTAGCGCATGTGGCTGACGACTTTTTTCGCCAGCTTCACCTCGAGCTCGGTCGCGAAGATCGGCGCGATCGCTTCCGCCATTTGCGCCGAGACCGCGTTGATTATCGCCGGAAAGCCGTGGCCCAGCAGCGCCGAGCCGGCGCCGTCGAGAAAGTCGATATACACGTTGCCGTCAACGTCGGTGACTTTCGAGCCAGAGGCCTTCTTCACGTAAATCGGATGGGGCTTGAAGAACTTGGCGTTGCCGCTGACGCCGCCGGGCATCACCTGGCGGGCTTCTTCGTAAATCTGCTTCGAGCGCGGGGTTCGCGCGGTGTAGGCTTGCAGGAATTTTTCCAGCGCCATGTTCCCACCCGTAAGGCTGGCTTCTAATGCTGCGACGGCTCGTCGCCGAGCCGTCGCTTTCAAGTACTGTGTTCTTAGCCGGAGCTACGCGCTGGCGTGTTCCGCCCGCCGCGGCGAAGGTGTGGTCATCGACGATTCGCCGGCGCGCAGTGCGCTCCGCGGTTCGATACCGGCGCGCGCCAGCGCCGTGCGCAACGCTTCGAGCACTTCAGGCGCGTTGATCACGTCACCATGCACGCACACGCTGTCGCCTTCGACCGGAATCTCTTTGCCGTTAACCGAGGTGGTCTTGCCCTCAACCGCGAACTTCATCACCAACTCCACCATCTCCTCGACGTTCTCTACTCCGTAGGTGCGTTTGACGGTGATACCGCCCTCGTCCGAATAGGCGAGTCCCGGATAAAATTCCTTCACCACCCGGAAGCCCATCCGCTCGGCCGTGTCGAGCAGTGGATAGCGCGGCAGCGCCGGCAGATACATCACGATATCGGGGTTCACCGCGCGAAAACCTTCCAAGATAGCGCGCGAGTTCTCCTCGCTCTGCTGCGCCCACAGCCAGAACGCGCCGTGCGGTTTGGCCGCTTCGAGCTTCACTCCGACCATGTCGGCGAAGCCCTTCAGCGCACCGGCCTGATAGACGACATAGTCCTTCGCTTCCTGAGTGGTGATGTTCATCAGGCGGCGCCCGAAGCCCATCAGGTCCGGAAATCCCGGATGCGCGCCGAGGGTGACGCCGTACTTCTTGGCCCACTCGACCGTGCGCCGCATCCAGGTCGGATCGCCGGCGTGATAAGCGCACGCGACGTTCGCGTGATTGATCAGCTTCATTACCTCTTCGGGCCGGCCCAATACGTAGTTGCCGAAAGACTCGCCCATGTCGCTGTTAAGATCGATCCATTTTCTCATCGCGGACCTCCCCGGCTTGATAGCCGCTGGCCTGGATATCAATTGTGTAGCTATTTCTTAAAGTGCGGCATTACTTCTTTCGCGAACAGCCGCATCGACTCGACCGTCTTTTGCGAATCTACTCCGGGAAACTGCATCATGCACATCAGGTAGTCCATCCCGATCTTGTCGCGGTATTTCTCGATCTCGCGGATGCACTGCTCAGGATTCCCTATGATAAACCTTTCGCGAAAGGTCTGGAAAGTCACCTCCCCCGCGCCGCTTACCAGCTCGCCCTTGTCGTCCTTGAGCGGCCGGGTCTGCGCCCAGCGACCGTACATGCCGGCCTGAATATAGATGATGCCGTCGCGCGACTCTGCCTCCGCCTTTTCGGTGGTCTCGGCGCAGTAAACCTGTCGAATCACAGGCGTGGCGTCGGCCTTGCGGCCGTATTCGCGCAGGAACGCCCCATACACTCGATAATGTTCCGCAAGCTCATTTAGATGATGGCGCGGTGAGGCGACCAGCGCGCTGCCCCATTTCGCGGCCCGGCGAAAGCCGCCTTTGGTCGAGGCGCCGAACCAGATTGGCGGATGAGGCTTCTGGACCGGCTTTGGATTAACCGAAGTATTCGGGATCTGGTAGTGCTTGCCCGAGAATGAAAATGAATCGGTCGTCCACGCTCTGATCAAGATGTCGAGCTGCTCTTCCATCCGCTTTTCGCGGCCGGAGCGCTCTTCACCATGTCCGGCGAATTCCTCGGGACGGTATCCCGCCGCGACGCCGAAAATGAAACGGCCGTTTGCGATGTTATCCACCACCGCCACGTCTTCGGCGGTCTGAACCGGCCGATGGAGCGGCAGCAGGTACATCTCCGTTGCGATTTTGATCCGCGAGGTCCGCGCTGCCATCGCGGCTGCAGTCGGCAGCAGCGACGGGCACTCGCCGTCGGCCTGGAAGTGGTGCTCGACCAGCGAGGCCGAATCATAGCCGAGCTCTTCGGCCAGCACGACCTGATCCAACATTTCGCGGTAGATATCCGCGTGAGTGCTGCCTGAACCTTGGGGGAGCTGAAGCGTGTATGGCCCGATACCGAATTTCATAGTTAATCTGGATATCCAGTTCCTTCGAGCGGTTTACCTGTTAGTAAGGTCGACGATTACTTTTTCTGGAAGTGCGGCATTACTTCCTTCGAAAATAGCCGCAGCGATTTTTCGGTTTTCTTTGGATCGAGCCCCGGGAACTGAACCCAACACACCAGGTGATCCATCCCGATTCCACTCTGATACTTTTCGATCTCGCGGATGCAGTGATCGGGGTCGCCGATAATGAAGCGCTCGCGATGGCTGTCGAAGGTGACTTCCGCCGGGTCCTTCACCAGCTCGCCCTTGTCGTCACGCAGCGCCCGCACTCCTGACCATTTTCCATACATGCCCGCGTGCAGGTACATGATCCCGTCGCGCGCCTCGGCTTCGGCCTTGGCGGTAGTTTCCGCGCAGTACATTTCGCGAATCACTGGAACTTCGTCGGCCTTCTTGTTCTGCTCGCGTAGAAATTCGCGATAGACCTTGTAATGCTCTTTCAATTCGTTGAGGTGATGGCGTGGCGAGGCGACCAGCGCGCTGCCCCATTTGGCCGCGCGGCGAAAGCCGCCCTTGGTCGATGCGCCGAACCAGATCGGCGGATGAGGTTTCTGCGCCGGTTTCGGATTAACTGAAATCTCCGGCACCTGGTAATACTTGCCCGAGAATGAGAACGAATCCTTGGTCCACGCCTGGATCATGATGTCGAGCTGCTCTTCCATCCGCTTCTCGCGGCCGCTGCGCTCCTCGCCGTGCCCGGCAAATTCCTCGGGACGGTAGCCCGCCGCGACCCCGAAGATCAGCCGCCCGCCCGCGATATTATCCACCACTGCGGCGTCTTCGGCCGATTGCACCGGGCGATGCAACGGGAGCAGGTACATGCCAGTTACGATCCTCATGCGTTTGGTGCGCGCCGCCATCGCCGCCGCGGTTACCAGCAGCGACGGGCAAATGCCGTCGGCGAGAAAATGATGCTCGGCGAGCCAGGCGGATTCGAAGCCGATATCTTCGGCCATCGCGATCTGATCCAACGCTTCGCGATACAGATCGGCGTGAGTATTCTTTGCGCCCGGGGGCAATTGCATCGTGTACGGGCCGACACCAAATCGCATCGTAGAAGCCTCCTCGCGAAGAATCGCTCGGCCCTTTAGGCCGGGCATTCGACATGTTCTTTCCGAAACAGCGTTCGAAGAAGCGAAATTAACACACTTTTCAGCCCACAGGCCAACAGGCAAAAAAAACGAGTGCGCCGGGCTGTCTCAATCGGGCATTTCTAGAATAAACCCTCACGCTCAAAGCAGCCGACGTGGTAGCGTCAGGCGTTTTGCAAGCGGCCAAACATGCGCTACACACTGGCCATAGGGGGAAGGGAGACGCTCATGAAAGAACCATTGTTCAGCAAAGATGAGATAGCCGA
>DATJOQ010000263.1:0-10386 GCA_035506935.1 Binataceae bacterium (SeqCode)
ACGATCGTGCTCGCGACGCACAATCTTTACGAGGCCGAGGCGCTCGCCGACGACGTCGCGATCGTGCATCACGGGCGCCTGATTCGTCACGGAACCGTGGCCGCGCTCGAAGACAACGGCGCCAAGCGTTTCATCCTCCGCCTGCACGCGCCCGACGACTCGCTCAAGGCGGCGATCGAGCGCCTGCGCCAGCTCGACTCGATCAGCGACCTGCGCCTGGTGAGCGACGACGGCGACGGCTCGGCGATGAACTCGCTTTCGTTTTGCACCACGGCGCCGGAAGCGGTTAATCCGGAGGTCCTGTCGATCGTCCTTGCGATGGGTCTCAAGCCTTATTCGCTGGTCGAAAATATCATGAGCCTGGAGCGCGTTTACCTCGACCTCGATCGTCAGTTGAGCGACGAGCGCGACAGGCCAACGGTGAACCATCGATGAGAGCAAGCGCACGCCACGGTTTGATTATCACTGGATGGGAACTTCGCCAGCTGATGCACGAGAAGGCGATCATGATAATGGCGGGTCTGTTCACCTTCGCGCTCCCCGCTTATCTGGGCGCCACATGCGCCCCCTCGAGCATCACCTCGGGTCTCTATTTTTGCGCGCTCGAATCGGCCTTCGCGCCGATCTTCGTCGCCAGCATGATGATGGTGCAGGCGTTTATCGCGGATCGCGACCGCGGAATCCTGCCCACCCTGCTGGCGACGCCGATCAGCAATCTCGCGCTCTTCACCGGCAAGGCTTTGCCGATAATCCTGCTCGGCCTGTTCCAGGGCGCGTGCGGCCTTAGCATGTTCGCCTTCATGGTGTGGTTCAAACATCCCGGGCTATTGTTCGCGGCGAATCGGTTCGCGCTTTCCCTGATCCCGTTGCTGGTGATCTGCACTACTCTGGTGGTATGCGGACTTGGCATCATCGTGGTTTCGCGCACGCGATCGCCGCGGAGCGCCTCGCTGCTGCTCACGTTCAGCTCGCTGGGCGTGCTGATGTGCGAATTCCTGATCGGGCTGTTTTTGATGTTCGACCGCACCGGCCATCGGCTCGCACCGGACGCTATCCTGACGCAGGCCGCCCTCGGCATCGCCCTGCTGGTGGTGGCCGCCAACACCTACCAGCGCGAGCGGATCATCGCTCGGCTGTAAACTTCCGCTAGAGGTATCTTCATGAGACTGGCCAGCAAGATTGCGCTGATAACCGGTGCCGGCAGCGGTATCGGCAGGGCCACCGCGAAACTTTTCGCCGCAGAGGGTGCGCGAATCGCCGCAGTCGATATCGTCGAGGACGCCGCGGCGGCAGCCGCTCGCGAGATCAACGAGGGCGGTGGCAAAGCGATCGCGCTCCGCTGCGACATGTCGCGTGGGCCCGACGTGCAAGCGATGGTCGCGGCGACCGTCGAGCGCCTCGGCGCGCCCGACGTGGTGTTCAACAACGCCGGTATCGAAGGCAAATCGGCATTTCTCGCCGAGATGGATGAAGAAGCGTTCGACCAGGTGATCGCGGTCAACTTGCGCGGCGTCTTTCTCGGGATGAAGTACACGCTGCCTCACATGATCAGCAAAGGCGGAGGCTCGATTATCAATACCGCGTCGGTCGCGGCGATGATCGCGGTGCGCGGCGCGGTCGCCTACTGCGCCGCCAAGGCCGCGGTGATCGCGATGACCCGAGTGGCGGCGACGGAGTATGGCCGCTACAACATCCGCGTCAATTGTATCTGCCCCGGCGTAATAGCAACCGAGATGATGCGCCGGATCGTCGACGGCGACATGAGTCCACAGGCGGTGCGCAGGATCTCGAAGCTGGGACGCACCGGAAAGCCCGAAGATATCGCTCGCGCCGCGCTGTTTCTGGCCAGCGACGAATCGACCTTCGCAACCGGCGCGCCGTTCGTGATCGACGGCGGATGGACGATCACTTGAGACGCGTCCGCACTTGAGACACTCCCGTCGCGTGTGCGCAAAATAGGCGCTATGGAAAAGCAGCTAGACGTCAGGGGAGTTACACTGAGCGTTACCGATCAGGGTGACGGCGCGCCTATCCTGTTCGTTCACGGGCTCGGCGGCTTCAAGGAAAACTGGGAAGAGAACCTCGGCCATTTCGCGCAGAACTACCGCGCGATAGCCATCGATCTTCCGGGCTTCGGCGATTCCGAAAAGCGCACCGACCTGCCCTACGAAATCGAATTCTTCTCCGACATGCTGTGCGCGGCGCTGGATCGCCTCAATGTCGATCGCGCACATTGGATCGGCAATTCGATGGGCGGTCATATCGCCGCCTTCACCGCGCTCAAGAATCCCGCGCGCGTCGATCGCCTGGTGCTGGTCGACGCCGCAGGCACCAACCAGGACGAAATCACCGCCCTGTTCTCGTCGAACCAGTCTTTGATTCCCGATCCGGCCTCGCTCCCGACGCGCGAGCTGGTCGAGATGATGATGCGCAATTTCGTATTCTTCGGTCCTTCGCCACAAATCGACAAGATGATCGACCGCGCCCTCGCCGACCAGCAGCGGCCCGACGCGCAGATGCGCCAGCAGGCAATTTTGAAGGCCTTGCAGTCGATCCTCACGACTCCGATCGCTGACCGGCTCGGCGGAATCCTGTCACCGACCCTGGTGCTGTGGGGCAAAGAAGATCGCCTGGTGAGCGTCGCTCATGGCGAGACGTTCGCCGCAAGAATCGCCAACGCCAGGCTGCACGTGATCGATCAGTGCGGCCACTGCCCGATGCTCGAGAAGCCCGAGGAGTTCAACCGCGTGGTCGGCGAATTTCTCGCCCCCGATTGATCCATCGGAAGATTCGTGGCGGGCCGGTGCCGCAAATTGGTGTTGGATCGCGATGGACAGACTGGAATACGAAGGTCAGATATCGCTTCGGGCATTGTCTAGAGCGCCAGGAATTGGGAACACTCCCTCGCTCCGGGCACTCGAAATTTCAGCCGCGAGCCTTTCCTTCCTGTCATCCAGCGCGAAAGTCCTGACGCTTTTTCCCCGTCATCCTGAGCAAGCGACGGCATCGCCGGCGCGCAGTCGAAGGATCTCGACCGGTCCTCCGGGCGTCCCTCTTCTACCTCGGCGTGACTAGGAAAAGCGTTGGGATGAGGGTCCGTTAATCCAACGCCGCTAACCTACGCAACCGTCAATCCCGGCGCCGGAAATCCGCGGCACATCTCGCGCACTTCGTTCGCGATTCGATCCAGCGCCGCCTGATCCTCGCATTGCGATACCGCCTGATCGATCCATCGCGCGATCTGCCGCATCTCGTTCTCACCCATCCCGCGCGACGTCACCGACGGCGTGCCGAGGCGAATCCCGCTGGGGCTGAAGGGCTTTCGCGGATCGAAGGGCACGGTGTTGTAATTGGTGACGATTCCGGCGGCGTCCAGCGCCTTGGCCGCCTTCTTCCCGATCACCTTTTTGTTGGTCAGATCGATCAGAATCAGATGGTTGTCGGTGCCGGCCGAGACCAAATCGAACCCGCGGCTCATCAGCTCCGCCGCCATCGCCTTGGCGTTGCGCACCACCTGATGCGCATACTCCTTGAACGCCGGAGTCGCCGCCTCTTTCAGCGCCACGCCGATCGCCGCCGTGGTGTGATTATGCGGTCCGCCCTGCAGCCCTGGAAAAACCGCCTTGTCGATTTTTTCCGCAAGCTCCTGCCGGCACATGATCATCGCGCCGCGCGGCCCGCGGAGCGTCTTATGCGTGGTCGTGGTCACGACGTCGGCGTACGGCACGGCGTCCGGATGAGCCCCGGCGACGATCAATCCCGCGATATGCGAGATGTCGGCCATGAAGTAGGCGCCGACCTCTTTCGCGATTTCACCGAACAGCTTGAAATCGAATTGGCGCGGATAGGCGGTGGCCCCGGCCACGATAATTTTCGGCTGTTCCTTGCGCGCGAGGTCACGCACCGCGTCGTAATCTATGCGATGGGTTTCGCGGTCGACGATATAACGCACCGGCCGCCAGAAACTGCCCGTGATACTGACGTCCCATCCGTGGGTCAGATGGCCGCCGTGCGGCAGCGCGAGCCCCATGATAGCGTCGCCCGGCTTGAGCAGCGCGAAATACACCGCGAGGTTCGCCGGCGAGCCCGAGTACGGCTGCACGTTGGCGTGCTGCGCGCCGAACAGCGCCTTGGCGCGCTCGATCACGATCGACTCCATCCGGTCGATATAACGCTGGCCCTCGTAGTAGCGCTTGCCGGGATAACCTTCCGAATATTTGTTAGTGAGCACCGACCCGGTCGCTTCGAGCACGGCCTTCGATACGTAATTCTCGGACGGAATCAGGCGGATCGAATCGATCTCGTACCGCTCTTCATCCTTGATTAACTGATAAATTTCCGGGTCAACGCGCTCGAGTTCCCGCATCGATAATGTGCCTCCAAATCGTCATCATCAGCGTATCGTGTGGCACGCCCTGTAACCAGACGCTCCGCGTTATTGCTGACGCTCGGAGAGGATGAAATCGCAATCCTGGCTTGATCTACTGCAAGTCGGGCGGCGTCACCTTGGCCAGCCACTCGCGATAGTTGCCGTCGTAGCCGACCACGCGCTGGCGCTCGCGCACCCGATTCATCAGCTCGGCGACCTTCGCTTCGGCAAGCGGCGCGCGATGAGCGATCGCGTCCGCGATAGTTTCGCCGTGCGCGGTCGCCTGCTCGCGCGTGCCCTCGGCCAGCGAGATTTTCTCTTCGGCCAGGCCGAGATAGCTCTCGGCGATGCGCGCGCCGATTTCGGTGCCGCTATCGAGCGAGTCCTTGATATTGCCCTTGCCGGTCAGCACGTTGCCCGCCGCGAATACCAGGATTGGCTTGTCCAGCAGCAGGCCGATTTTCTGATCGACGTAGCTGTAAACCTCACCCTTTTGCGGAATGCCGGGAAGCGGAACCGGGATACTGCCGATAGAGCTGATCGTGAGATCGCCGCGGAGATCCTCGGCGCTGTCGGGCACGGTGCGCACCTGCCCGTCGGCGACCTCGGTGCGGCTGAGCTTGAGTCCCACCAGATGCCCCCCTTCCGCGATACATCCGGTCGGCACGCGCAGTTCCTGGAACTCGAACAGGAATTTGCGCTGCGCCTTGTCGAGAATTTTGCCGCGCGCGTTGCGCAATGCTTCCGCGCGCTTAGGCGTCGCGTCAGGCGGGATATCCGATAGCGGCATGTCGATCACTCTGCGCCGATACAAGAGCTTGCACGGCGCCACTCCGAGATCGGCCCACTTGAGGTTGTACTTCGCGAGCACCGGCTCGATTCCCTCGCGCTCGAACTTGACCATGTCCTCGGTGATGCCGCGCTCGCCCAATTTTCTGAGCGCCATCTCGATCTGGATCACCTTGACCACGTCGATCGAAGCGAGGCCGCCGCCGACCACCAGCATGCCCGGGATCAGCTCGTAGCGCGGCCCGTTGTACGACGCCTCAGGATAATGATTGAACCAGTAGATGAGCGAATTCTGATAGACCAGGCCGCGATCGACGAACTGATCCGCACCCTCGACCGGAAACGGACGATCGCGCCAGGCGCCATGCGCCAGTACCAGCGCGCTCGGCCGCCACGCCTCGACCAGTTCTTCAAAGCCGATATCGGCGCCCAAGCGGGTCATCGGCACGTAGTGAACGTTGGGATGCTCCAGACGCTTGTTGATCTCCTCGTACTCGTCTTTGCGCTGCTGCACGTGCCATCGCGGCAGGCCGTCTTCTATCTTGCCGTACGGCCGTGGATTCTGTTCGAGCACGATTACCAGCACTCCGCGCTGTGAGAGCAGCCGCGCGATTTCCGATCCTGCGGTCGCCCCCCCGACGACCGCGACCACATGACGCGAACCCCAGTTTTCAGTGACACTCATGCTTAAGTTCCTGCGCAGTTTTTATCGCACGCCGCGCAATTGCTAGCCTAGCGCACCGCTATCGCGCAAGTCTTACGAATCAACCTAATTCTCTGCGATTCGTTGCAACTCGGATTGTATAGGACGATATTTAGTCGTTCGCGTCAGAGTTAACTAACGTTTTTCTTTTTTAACTTTTCAAATTCCTACATAGGTGAATAAATGGCCGATCCGCGCATCTCTCCCGAAACCCGCCTTGCTACCTACCTCCTTGGCGCAGCCCTGATTATTTGCGGCAGTTCCATAAACTCCGCCGCTGCCACGCTATGCGTCAACCCGCTGGGCCGGCGCGGATGTTTCAACACGATCTCGGCCGCGGTCGCGGCTGCCTCTCCCAACGATACCATCCAGGTAGCCAAGGGACTTTACCCCGAGCAAGTGATTATCGGCAAAAGTCTCTCGCTGATCGGCCAGGATCAGCGAAACACCACTATCGAAGCGAAAGGACTGTCCAACGGCATATACATCGACGGCATCGATAATCCCGGCCTGAGCAACGTGCTGGTTATGGGTTTTACCGTCACCAAGGCGAATTTCGAGGGTATTCTGGTGGCCAACGCCTCGTCGATCACGATTTCCGACAATATCGTCAAGCGCAACGATCTGGCGTTGGTCATCTCGGGGTCCGAAGAGTCCTGTCCGGGCCTCCCCGATTTTGAGACTTCGGAACAGGACGACTGCGGCGAAGGGATTCATCTGCTCGGCGCCGATCATTCGATCGTCAGGAACAATCTGGTGGAGAACAACTCTGGCGGAGTCCTGATCAGCGACGATACCGCGCCCTCGGTCTACAACCTGATCTCCG
Organism: Binataceae bacterium (SeqCode); assembly: GCA_035506935.1. Taxonomy (GTDB): domain Bacteria; phylum Desulfobacterota; class Binatia; order Binatales; family Binataceae; genus DATJOQ01. Next base: position 6,688 of record DATJOQ010000263.1, read on the forward strand.
GCAACACCGTAACTAACAATCCGTACGATTGCGGCATCACGCTGGCGTCCCATCCAGCTTTCGGGGGCGCGCCGGCCTCGTTCGGCGTCACCAACAATACGGTTTACCAGAATACTTCGACCGCGAATGGCCTTGCGATTCCCGGAGCAGGCGCCGGAGTCGGCATCTTCGCTTCGGTTCCCGGTGCCAACTCCTCCAGCAATTCGGCGATCAACAACATCCTTACCAACAACGGATTGCCGGGAGTCACGATGCATAGTCACACTCCCGGTCAGAACCTCACCAATAACCTGATCGTGGGCAACCTGATATCGGGCAATGCCGCCGATACAGGAGACGCGGCCACATCCGGACCGACGGGAATTAACGTCTTTGGCATCTCGCCCGCGACCGGCACGATAATCTCGGGCAACGGTATCACCAAGGAATCGCTCGACATCGTGGTCAACACTCCTGCCAATGTCGACGCGCATTTCAATAACCTGGTCGACAAAGCCGTCGGCGTACAAAATCTAAGCACCGGTGTGGTCGACGCGACCGAAAACTACTGGGGATGTGCCACCGGACCGGGCACCGCCGGATGCACCAGCGTGAGCGGAACCGGCACCGTGCTGTTCGTGCCGTTTGGAATCAGCCCGTTCTGACGGCGATTTCGCGGCGATCGTACGTTTTCTCTTTCCCCGCTCGCGCTCAGTCCGCGAGCGGGGGAAAAGCGACGTGACCTCGACGTTCGCCCTGATTTCCCCGCTAGAGTCCGCTGACGCATCGGAACTTGCGCGCGTTGGCTGAGAATGGTTTGCTAAATGGCATCATAGTTTTCGAGCAGCTCCGAATATGCGCGGCTATCGATGGCTAATCGCAGGCTTGGCCCTGCTGTTGTGCGGATGTTTCTTCGACACGTGGGCTTATAGCAAGCACGGGGGAGGAACCGACACCGCGATTGGCGAGTCGCATGAGGTCAATTACCCCGTCGCCGACGCCTATTCCCTGGTCCAAGACGTGTTGCGAGGAGAAGGAATCCTGTTCGATCAGCAGCCCGATTACGCGATCACCACGCTTTGGCGAAACGCCGACATCCAGCCCGATTTCTGGGGCGGATTGCTTGGGGTGCAGCCGAGCTATCGCTACGAAATCCGCGTGCTGCCGGAAGGATCCGCCAAGAGCAAGATTATCGTCAATGTGCGGGCTGACGATATTCCCGACAACCAGATTCCGCAGTACGAGGCGAGTCGTCGCTTCGACATCTTCAACAAGATCGACGAGCTTGCGGCCAAACTGCCGCCCCCCTCGCGTACGCCGCTGAGCGGTGGGGTCAACTTCGCGCTATTGCCGAAAGAAGACCTCAAAGGCCTCGCCAAACGGGTCACCGGCAATGAAGACAACTGGCGTGAAATCGCCAAGGACAACGGCATCGCCACGCCCTCCGACGTCTCGCCGTTTCAGACAGTCTGGGTGCGCAACGACCTGATCAAGTCGAAGGCGCCGCCACCGCCGCCCAAATCAGATCATGTCGATTGATCGGCGCGAGCGGGGCTTTGCCGTCGAATTAGCGAGCGAACGAAACTTTGGACGCCGCGAAGCGAAGCTCCGGCTACTCAGCGACTCGGACTTCGCCGTCGCTGTCGTATTCCGGGCACAGCCCCGACGGGCTGACTGCGGCCACCACCGTCAGGAACTGTTCGAAGGTCATATGCAGGTTGAGGAATCCGCCCTGGCAAAAAACCCAACCGTAATAATCGAGGATTTCGTCCGGGATCATCACCGGCAATCGCGGCAGGCTGGATACCACCGGGAACGGACGCGGGCCGCCGGTATAAGCGGCCTTCAATGGCTCGGACAGGGGCGAATCGAGCGGACCTTCTACGGCGTTGCCCTCGCGCAGCGGCACCACCTTTCCTTTACTGCTTCTTGCCATGGCTAAGGGAGGCCTCCCTATTTCCGCTCCTGTTTCACCCGAATTTATTTTAGACCAATCGGTTAGCGCGTCAAGCGTTGCAATCAATCGATGACCCCTCATTTCTATAACGCGTTAAAAGCTTTTCGGTTACCTTCGCCTGGTTGGATTTTTCCGCTGGCCTTTCAAACTGAGGAAATACAACAGTGTTTGTCCAAATTCGCGATATAATTCTTGGAGTTATCCAGGGTCTGACCGAATTCCTGCCGGTTTCCAGCTCGGCCCATCTCGCGATTGTTCCCTGGCTCTTCCGATGGGAGGATCCAGGACTCGCCTTCGACGTCGCGCTTCATCTCGGCACCCTGCTCGCCCTGCTCATCTATTACCGCGACGAGTGGATCGCGATGATCGTGTCGGTGTTCAAAGGTGGCACGGACGAGCGCCGCCTTCTGCTCTTCCTGATCGTCGCATCGATACCCGGCGCCATTTTCGGCTTGCTGTTCGAGAAACAGGCCGAGACCATCTTTCGCTCCCCGCTACTGATCGCGTGCACGATGGCCGTGATGGGTATCGTGCTCGGAATTTTCGACCGCAACTCGCGACGGCTCAAACGAAGCATCACCGAGATGACGCTTGGCGACGCCTTTCTCATCGGACTCAGCCAGGCCTTCGCGATAATCCCCGGCGTATCGCGCTCCGGCGTGACCATCACGGCGGCGCTCGCGCTCAGGATGAAGCGCGAAGACGCGGCGAACTTTTCGTTTCTAATGGCCACACCGATTATTGCAGGCGCTGGTCTGATCGAGACACCTCACCTGCTGAAAATCGGTATCGATTCGGGCGTCGCGCTCGGTTTTATCGCTTCGGCGATCTTCGGCCTGCTCGCGATAAGCCTGCTACTAAATTACGTGCGCACGCGCAGCTACCAACCGTTCGTATGGTACCGTATCGCCTTCGCGATCGTGGTCGCCGCGGTTTTTTTCACGCGAGGTTAGAAATCTGCGGCGCGATCACCCGCTTACGTTGACGATTTCGTGAGCTTGGTCTTTACTGGAGCGCATCTGTCGATTCACGCCGCCAGCGCACCGCCGCTCGCGGCCACAATCAATGATGAGGGACTAAGATGGCTCGTCTGGTTAAGCACGAACAGAACTTTCCGTACGAGATTCCCGCCGGGACCGACCTGCCGGCGTATATCTGCGCCTGCGGTCTTTCGAAGAACAAACCGTTCTGCGACGGTTCGCACAAAAAGACCCGCGACGAAAATCAGGCCGAGACCTATGTCTACGACGAAAACGCAAGGGTCCGCGTCGAGAAGGAGTATTGAAGCTCGAGCTCGTCAATCCGGTTCGTTATCGGCTTTGTTTTTCACCGATTTTCGCCTCGCGGATATCACCCCGTAGGTAGGCGCTTCTCCGCTTGCGAGCGCGGGGCTGGATTTCGTTTTGCGCCAGGTTGCGCGAATCCTCGAGCCTTACCAGCTCGTCGCGCTCGTACCACTTGAGCTTTGTAGGTTTTCCGTTACGAATCGCCTTCACCCCCCGACCCGCTTCGAACGAGCCGATCGCAGCAGCCTCGATCCTGGCCGCATGCAGCCTCGCGATCAGACGCTCGGCACGTCCGGTTCCGATCGCGATTAGCAAGGCACCCGAGCTGATTAGCCCCAGCGGATCGATCCCGAAAAGACCACACACGTCGCCGGTCACGGGATAGAGTCGAACTTTATCGAGCTCCACCGTAATCCGTAGCCCGGCGGCATACGCCATTTCGTGGACCGCGGCGCCGATACCGCCCTCGGTCGGATC
>DATJOQ010000264.1:0-7510 GCA_035506935.1 Binataceae bacterium (SeqCode)
TGACGTAGCGAATCTTCTTCAAGGTCGGGGCGTTGAAAATGTCGCCGTTCTTGACCTCGACGCTGATGGTAACGATATTGGCGCCGCCAAAAGTGGGCCGATAATGGTTGTAAGCCTTGATGTAGGGGTGGGCCTGCGGCAGCAGGTCGGCGAACTGGCTATACATCTGGACGTAGAACGCGTGGTAGCCGAAGAAGGCGGTCAGCGCCAGTAGCCAAGTGAGGGAAAACCAGCGGTACCTGAGCGAGAAACGGACCAACGCGTGGACGAATTTCTCAGCCAGCGGCAGCTTTTCCTCAGGGGGAGATGCCAATTCATGAGATGCCATTATGGACCCCTAGTAGGTTAAGATTATCGTTTATTTCAGCGGCTTTACGCTGTTCCCACATGTAAAAATAACGGACCTTTAGCCCGCGGCCTTGGCCAGTAACTCAGTAGGAATCGGTTCCCATTTGTCGCCGCCGTCGTGCGTCACCAAAATCGTACCCGAACCCGCAGCGACCAGGCCGTAAGTTCCATTGGGAGCGAACTTCACCGAGCGCAACCAAGTGAACACCCGTTCCGAAACTTCCGGATCAACCGACCAGGTTCCGCTACGTCCGCGCAGCAGGGTGCCCAAGACACCGGTTGAAACGCCCGACATCGATTGCGGATTGCTGAGCGAGATACTGAAGAGGGTGTTGGAAGTGCCGGTCTTGATTACACTCCAATGCTGGCCGCCATCGCTGGTGCCGAGAATGAAGCCGCCCGCGCCCACGATCAAGCCATCTTTGGGGGTCGGGAACACGCTCTGGAAGAAATACAGGTCACCTTCCTCCAGGCGCGGAATACCGCGGCGCCGAGCTTCGTCGTCGGTCACTTCCTGGGTGTACTTGGGCAACCCGGAGACGTTGGTCTGTTCCTGCCAGGTATGGCCACCGTCGGTGGTGTGGAGGATGGTGCCGAACTCGCCGCTCACCCACCCTTCCTTGTCGTCATAGAAGTACACGTCGTTGAGGGTGATGTCTTTCTTGAGGCCGAGGCTTTCCCAGGTCTTGCCGTCGTCGGCAGAGTGGATGATGGTGCCCATCGGCCCGATAGCCCACACCTGCTTGCGGTCCTTGCCGCGGGAGAGCGCGAGGATGTTGCTGTCCTTGACGTCGGGAGGCAGATTCACCGGCGCCCAGTGCTGACCACCGTCGGTGGTCGCGAGCATCAGGCCGCGCTGTCCGCCGATCAGGCCATTGGAGGTGCCGTCGAAACTAACGCAGAAGAGCGGCGAGTGAGTGCCGCTGGGCGAGAGCGCGATCTTGGTGCCCTCACCGCCGATTTTGAGGATCATGCCGTAGGTGCCGACCACCCAGGCGTTGTTGGAGTCGACGATTTCGACCGCGTAGTTATCTTCTCGCTGGGGCAGGATGTGGCCTTCGCTGGAGCCCTTGAGACGGGCCTCGATGGCCTGTTCCTCAGCCTTGCCGGCGCACGCCGCGAGCAGGCTCACGAACGTGATACCCAGCATGACCCTGACGCCAATCCTGGCGAGGTTTCTCTTCGTCATCGGGAGAGATAGGTGCACGATTTACCTCCGCAGATCGCCGCTCCTAACAGCGCGACCGCAAATTCGAAAACCCAGCCTTCCCCCCTGCCGAACACAGAGTATTTCCGCCAATGGACTTTTCCCTAATAGTCGACTTCGGGTTTGAATGTCCAGCGCCGCGATCAGTCCGGAGTTGGTCAGTTTTGGCGGCGATTTTCATTACGGTTCCTAATGTTCAACATGGGGTCAATGCCAGTGTTCAATAACGATGTCAAGAGTCGTGCGGCGCTTTGCGGCCGCGCTTTCCCGGCCGCCGCGGCGGGTGACCCTAGCGCTTTCGTCAGACCGCGCATTTCTCATCGCCTGCGTTACAGCACCGGAAAATCTTGCACGGTCTGATAGCGCGGATAACCGCGCGATACGCCTATTTCGATGATGCCGTAGCCGAGCGCCTTGCCGTCGCGAATTTCGATCACGCGATCGTTGAGCGTGCGCGCAACTCTTCGCACCTGGGGGTCGTTCAGATCCCAGGTGTCGTGTTCGACGTGCAGCGCTCCTTTGTCGGTTCCGTGGAACCATCCGCGCAGGCCGCCATACATTCCTGACTTCAAGTAGTAACGTGCCGGCAACGCGCGCACATGCACGGAGCGGCTGGTGCCGTTGGCGAAAGTGAGCTTCATGTCGGATTCCTTGAAGTTCTGGCCGAGCGGATCGTCGAACCACTTGATATCGTGCTCGATAGTCACCAGGCGCCGGCGGCGATCGGGCTTCTCGCCGAGCGGCGTCACCTCTTCGCCGCTCAGATAAATGAAGTCGCCTGGAGCGCGCTCGTTGAAGAACCATTGCAAGCCGTGATCGGCGAATTGCGCGGTGGTCCAGGTGTAAAAAAACGGTGGATAGTGCGTCACCGGGGGACTGCTCTCGTCGGACCTCAACTCGGCGCGAATTCCCCATGAATGATCGCGCTGGCCACACCAGCTTTGCGGCGTCAGATCGAAGCGCTGGCCGGCGACCTTGATCCATCCGCTGTAGCGGCCGAGCTGTTGCCCGCGAGCGATATCTTCGACGATGCGCCCGTTGCGGCGGCGGAAATGATGCTCCTCTTCGTGAGGATTCATGCTGCCGTTGAACTCGATATCGAAGCTCATGCCGGAGTCGTTCTCCGCCAGCGTCAAGCGATGACGCTTGAGGCCTTCGAGCACCATGATGTGGAGCGGGCCGACGCGGGTGGTCAGCGGATCGGGGCGCAGGCGGCGCGACATCCGGATGTTGTGCTGGGTATCGCCGAGGGTGACGCCGGCGAAGGCGTCCATCACGTTGAGATTTGGATAGTAGCCGAGCCCGAGATCGAAGATGACGTCGCCGGCGGGAATCGGATGGCCGGTATACCAGAGGCGTTCCATCCAGTTCTGATCGCTGGAGGCAACGTGGTCGAAAGTGGTGGCGAGCTGATGGCCGATATAGTCGTCCTGCGGGGTGAGCATCGATGATTACCTCATGTGGCGGCGGTTTTGGCGCCCTTGGAAATTTCCTTGAACAGCGGCATCGCGGTGAGCGACATGTCGCGCTGAAGTTGTTCGTGCATATAGCGGCGGAGCGCCGACTCGACCTCGCTCGCGAGCGCGGCGGGGAGCTTGCGGCGCTCGGCGTCGAGCCAGATCAAGGTCGCGGAGACAATGCCATTCAGCTCGTCCCTGCGCGCGACCAGTTCGTTGGCATTGGGATGCTCGCCGAAGCTGCGCGGCGCGACCGGCGGCGGCTTGATCGCCTGTCCGGCGCACAACTCGGCGACGCGGCTCAGCACCGCCTCCTGCGCTTCGATCTGCTGCCACAGGATCGCATGCGACCATTCCAGGCGCGGGCCGAGATTGCGCAGCAGGTCGACGATCGCGAGCGCCTGGCCGCGGGCGAAGGCGTCGTTGATTCGCGGCACCACCTCAGTGGTGAGCGAATTCATGATTCCTTCGAGGATGCGCTCCAGCGAGTTCATAGCTCTCCTTCGAGCGAGCGCTCGACCTGCAAGAGCATCCGCGCGATCTGCGGACCCATCGCGGCCATGCGCAAATCGGCGCTGCCGTCTTCGAAGCTGCGCGCCGCGCCGACGTGAATCGCGGCGAGCTTGAAGTTGCCGAAAATTTCGTAGTAACGGACCGCCGCAGGGTCGACCGCAATTCCGGTCAACTCGCCGTAGCGGCGGTAAAGGTCTTCGCGCGAGATCAGATGACACACCAGCGGCGAGCGTCCCGACCATGTCCGCATGCACATCCATCCCAGGTCCTCGTAGGGATCGGCGAGATGGACCAGCTCCCAATCGAGCATCGCGGTGATGCGCGCGTCGCGCACCAGGAAGTTGCCGATGCGATAATCGCCGTGGACGATGCTCACGCGCGGAGCCTTGGGCACGTGCGCCTTGAGCCACAGCATCCCATGCTCGAGAATCGGATAGCTGGAGAGCTGGCGCTCGTGCAGATATTGCTCCCACCACAGGATCTGGCGCATGCCGACTTCGTCGAGCGGGGCTGCGCCGGCAAGCCCGGCGGCAGGGGTGCCCTGCCAGGCAAAATTGTGCAGAGCGGCGAGGCTCGCGACGAACTGCTCGCCGAGTTGCGGGCGGATGCTTTCGTCGAAGGCGCCCTTGCCGCCGGATTCGGTCCAGGGCAAAGCCGCCTCGCCCTCGACGCGCTCCATGATGAAGAAATTTCCGCCCAAAACGGCGGAATCGTCGCAATACCAGTAGACCTTCGGGACCGGGACGCCGCTGCCTTCGAGCGCTTTCAGCGCGATGAACTGATCGTGGGCGAAGTAGGGGGCGAGCACGCCGTACTTCGGACCCCATCGCAGGATGAGCTTATGGTCGACGCGCTTGCCGTTCTCGTCCCAGGCGGCGTCGAGTTCGAAGGTGAACCAGGAGAAGCCGACCGGATAGCGCTTGAGCTCGCCGATTTCGACCACGCATCCGGTCTGCTCACTCAGGAATCTGGCAAGCTTTTGCCTCAGCTCATCGAATTCGCCGTTTTGCATACGCTGTTTGCCGATGAGCTGAGGCTTGCCGCTCCTGACAGGTTACTTGCGGACGATCTTGGCGAGCACCGGCATCAGGTACTTCTTGAACACGACCGGATTCTCGCACATCGGGAAGTGGCCGATTTCCTCCATCGTGATGTGCTCGGCGCCTTTAATCTTCTTCGCCGTGGTCTCGGCCATCTCGGGCGTGCAGGCGAAATCGTAAACGCCGGTCATGAAGTACATCGGGACCTTGCCGGAGATTTTGCCGACCAGGCTGCGGAAATCGTGATCGACGCTGTAGAAGTACAGATCGCCCTTGAAGATGCCGGGGCCGCCCTGCGCGTAGTACCACCAGGTCTCGCGGCGATACTCCTCGGGGCTCTGCGGCGCCATCAGGCCGTAAGTCGCGGTGGCGCAGGCTTCGCCGCCGTGGATGTGGGGATGGTGCAGCCAGTCGAGCCACCATCCGGGCGAATAGTCGCAGGCCTCGACCGGGATTAGCGCGCGCACCTCGTCGGCGAAGTTGAGCGCGAGGTGCAGGCAAACATTGCCGCCCATCGAGCTGCCCATGATAACCGGGCGATCGAGCTCGAGCTCACGCGCGAACGCCATCACGAACTCGGAGTAGAACTTGGCGGTGAGCTTGTACTCGTCTTTCCACCATCCGGTGGGAGGAATCGACTTGCCGTGGCGCGGGAGGTCGAGCGCGATCACGCGGAAATTGCGATTGATGTCGGGGTCGCAGAGCTGATGGCGCCATTCGCGGGAGTCGGTGCCGGCGGTGTGCAGGCAGATCAGCGGGATGCCCTGCCCCGCTTCCTCGTAGAACACCCGGTACTCCTGCCCTTCATAAGGTACGTAAATATAACGACCGGTAATAGGTTCGATCTTGGCCATGACGGATGCCTCCCTTATTCCTTGACGTTGCGCATCAGGTCGAGCGCCCAGGTCAAAGCACGCAAATTTTGCCACATCAGCTTGGTGTCGCCCTCGACCCTGAGCTTGCCGTGCAGCGGGTGGGACAGCGCGATCAGGTCGTTGTACATCGGCGGCGGAATCGGCTGGACGAACTTGGCCCAGGTCTCGGCGGGCGCGCGCAGCGCCAGGGTAAAGGTGGTCTCCGGCCCGATACTGTGAGCGACCTTGGCCATCGAGCCGTCGACGAACGAAACCACGTAGGGATGGGAGCCGAACTCGAACAGGATATTGGCGGTGAAGTGCCGGCCGATGGTTTTGAGCACGGCGTCTTTGTTCACCTGCTCCTGCCAGCGTTCCACCCAGCGGACATCAAAAGCAGCCATATTGCCCTCCTCTATGGAGATTTGTTGCCGATCCGCTCCGGCGGACCGTGTCGAATAACTCGCAAGCCTGCGGAAGAGCACGTGATTCGGGATCGACCGCAGACTTTTTGGGCTTAGCCCCGTCGCGATTTTTTGTCAAATGAAGCGGAAAGCGGAGGCCCTCCTGCGCGTCGCGCGCACAGATGGATCGCTGGAGATTGGAGCCGCGCACCGCACGCGGGAGGGTAAGAAATCTGGTCCGTCGGAAGGCTAGTTGCTCTGCGAGTCCTTGGGCAGGAGATCAGCCATTTGGTCGATTCCGTCGGCCAAGTTGCACGTGAACTCGACGCCGAATGCGGGAGACGCTGGGCCTATCGCAACCGTGGAAACGTCTATGCGAGTACCGTCATCGGCGACCAGTGACGGTGAGACTTCCAGGATTCCGCTGAGGGCTTGTGGTCCGAGTCTCCGCCGGAGCTCGTTGTCGACGTTAAATGCGTCGGATCTATACTTGGTTATGAACTCGGAGCTCATTTGCTTGTCTAGCGCCAGATGCGCTTCAGATTCAGCCTGCTCGCCGATTGCATCGGAGCTCGATTTAGCCTCGAGTTCTTCGTTCTTCTTCTGCAATTGAAAACACAGGTCGCGAAGGTTGCTGGCTGTCGTCAAAGCCTTTGAGCGCAACTCCTTGTTGGTGAGCTCGGCCAGAGAGGCCTTGCTGGCGGGATCGATACCGAGAGCAACGCGATAGCGTCTAATTTCGCCGTCTTCGGTGGGCTGTATCGCCTCATGCGCCGAAGCAACTTGCCTGGGGTAGTAAAATCTTCCGGCCCAAAATCCAACGCCAAGGCCCACTATCAACAACCCGACAATCGAGGCTGGGGCTTTCACAATTCGCCGATTCTTTTCCGAGCTTGTAAACCGGTTTCGAGCACGTTGGTAGAATTATCCATACGCCGCGACGCCGCGCAAATTGTTTCCAGCCTCGGCAATAACCCGACCAGGCAAGGTCAGCGGGCGAATCGCTCCGCGTAGATCGCTCGCTGCGCTCGGGATGACAGCAGCTAGAGCGCCAATTAGATTTCGCTAGTTTACCCAAGCGGCGGCGACGTTTACCATCAAGCTGCGCGGTCGGCGGAATGAAGCCGCCGCTTCCGTGAAGAGGGGTTCAGTGGTGCGCAGATCCACAAATTCAAAAGGCGGCTCGCGCCGTACGATCAGCCGGCGGCGCTTCATCCAGGGAGTAATCGCCGGAAGCGCGATCGCGGGGTTCGATCTATTGCGATGGCCCTCGGCGGCAAAAAGCGCCGAGCCCTCGGTGCTGACGGGAAATCATTTCGAGCTGGTGATCGATGATCTGCCGGTCAATTTCAACGGGCGGCCGAGGGTCGCGACCGCGGTCAACGGCTCGGTTCCCGGCCCACTGCTCAAGTGGCGCGAGGGCGACACGGTAACTATCGCGGTCAGCAATCGGCTGAAGACGCAGACCTCGATTCACTGGCACGGGATCAGGTCGCCCGCCGACATGGACGGGGTTCCGGGGCTGAGCTTTCCGGGAATCGCCGGGGGCGAGACCTTCACTTATCGGATTCCGGTGGTTCAGAACGGCACCTATTGGTATCACAGCCACAGCCGCTTCCAGGAGCAAACCGGACTCTACGGGCCGCTGATTATCGAGCCGCGCGGGAAGGAACCGATCGAGTACGAG
>DATJOQ010000265.1:0-3763 GCA_035506935.1 Binataceae bacterium (SeqCode)
CGGGGCAGCTCTTCCTGCTCTACAACGACTCGGCGCACCAGATCGATTCGATGCTCGAAGAAGTGATGCGCAAGGAAATTCCGTTCGACATGACCGACGAGTACGGCGTGGTCCATAAGATCTGGCCGGTGAGCGACGCGAAATTCATCGCGCGCGTGCAGGCGGCGATGAAGGACAAGAAAATCCTGATCGCCGACGGCCACCACCGCTACGAGACCGCCATCAACTCGCGCAACGAAGCGCGGGCGAAGGCGGGAAAGACGGATTTATATGCACCCGAAGAGTTCGCGATGATGACCTTCGTCAACACGCACTCCAAGGGCATGACCATCCTGCCGACCCACCGCCTGATCAGCCGCGTGCCGAATTTCAATTTCGAGAAGTTCCGCGCGGGCGTGGCGCGCACCTGGGATTGGTACTCGTATCCCTTCACCAACGACGAAGAGCGCGCGGCGGCTCACGATGAATTCCGCAAGGACCTTCAGAGCGACAAGCACAAGCGCCGGGCCATCGGCGTCTATGCGGGAGCCAGCACCGGCGGATTTTATTTGTTTGCGCTGCGAAGGGATGCGGATCTCGAGCAACTTTTGCCGGACATTTCGGAAGCGCAACGCGGCCTCGACATCGTGCTGTTGCACCGCCTGCTGATCGATAAGGGCCTCGGGATTTCAGCCGAGGCGGTCACGGCGGAGAAGAACGTCGAGTACATTCGCGAGTTTGACGGCGCGATCGCCGCGGTCGATAAGGGCGACGCGCAACTGGCGTTTCTGCTGAACCCGGTGGACGTGAAGCAGGTTGCGGAGATTGCGCTGGGCGGCGACGTGATGCCGCAGAAGTCCACCGACTTTTATCCGAAACTGCTGAGCGGCGTCGCGATCTACAACGTCGATGGCGAGCGCGTGGTAGGAGAAAAAAAGGCCAGCGCGTAACAACTGAAAGCGACACCGTGGCACAGGCAATCCTGCCTGTGTGATCGGGTCCTCAGCTTCACTGCTTTTTGTTTGAAGACGCTGCGCACAGGCAGGATTGCCTGTGCCACTGTATTCGAGAAATAGAGAAACAAAACGGGGCAGGCGCGCATTCGGCGCACCTGCCCTGTGAGATTTAGGGCGGAAGTTACTTGAAGCTGGCGACTGCGGCAGCTTCGCTGTCGTAGGTGTCGAACACGGTCATCAGCTTGGTGACCTGCAGGACTTCCTTGAACTTCGCGCCGAGGTTGGCGAGCTTCAGCACCGCGCCCTGCGAGCGCGCGCTATGGAAGGTGGCGACCAGAGTGCCGAGGCCGGCGGAGTCGATGTAACCGACCTGCGCGAGGTTCAGCACGATCTTCTTCTTCCCCGCGGCGAGCAGGCTCTTCACCTTCTCGCGGAAGGCGTTGGATTCCTCGCCCAGCACGATGCGCCCTTCGATTTCGAGGACCGTCACGCCATTCACTTCGTTGTCTACCATTCTGAGTGCCACGTTCGCGCCTCCTGAAAGTTCGAAACTCGATTTGAATTCGGTGCTGCTGGATCACCGCGCTTAGCTGCGGCTTCCGACGTTCAGTAGAAATCCGAGCAGGACATGTAATAACCGCACTCGCTGCAGATCATCTTGCACTTGCGCGGCGTAAGCCTCGCCGAACACCGCGGGCAGTGATGAGAGGCCTCGACGGTATCAGCGGCCCCGGGGCGGTCGTTCTTCGCTGCGTCGCCCGGCGCCAATTGCACAGACGGTTGCGGTTGTGCCATCGCCAGTGTCCTTCGGACTGACGTTTATAGCACATCCCGGGTACAGGGCAAAGCAAACCTGCCCCTGCGCGCCGGGCCTAGGGGCGCACCCCTACCGCTCGAAATTGGACACCGCGGGACACAGAAAAGTGCCTCAAATTAGCAGTATTTTGAGGAGCTTGTGCGTTTCTGGGAAAGCTACTGAAGGCTGCGCTGGGTTATCGGTTCGGGCATGTAGAGCGCAGTATCTCCTGCAAGGCCGGCGCGCTCGAACTGGATGGTGGTGTGGGTGATGTTGAACTGATCGGTGAGCACACCCCGGATCGAGCCGAGCATTTTCTCGCAGCTTTCGAGGTGCATGTCCGGAATGCGGATGTGGCAGGAGAGCGCGTAGAGGTCGGTGCCCAGCGTCCAGATGTGGATGTCGTGGACTTCCTGGACACCTTCGACGCTGAGCATCGCCCGCGCGACTTTTTCGAGCTCCATCGAGCGCGGCAGGCCTTCCAGCAGGATGTGCGTGCTTTCGCGGAGGATGCCGATACCGGACCAGAAGACCATCGCGCCGATGGCGATACCGATGAGCGGGTCCAGCCAGGCGGAGCCGGTGTAACGGATGGCGAGCGCGCCAATGATGATAGCGACGTTAGAGAGCGCGTCGCCGAGATTGTGGATCCAGATGCTGCGCATGTTGAGGTCGCGGCGGCCGCCGGTGACCGCAAACGTGATGCCGCCATTCACGACGAGCGCCACGATTGACACGGCAATCATCACGCCGGACTTCACTTCGACAGGTGAGCGGAAGCGCTGGACCGATTCCCAAATGAGGCCGAGCGAGACGAAGGTGAGGATCATCGCGTTGACGAATGCCGCGAGAATGCCGGCGCGATGGTAGCCGTAGGTCTTCTCGGCGGTGGGCGGCTTCAGTGCCCAACGCGCGGCGAGCCAGGATAGGACGAGGGTCGGAACATCGGTGAGGTTGTGTACCGCATCGCTGACCAGGGCGATGGAGTGGCCCGCATAACCCGCGACGAGTTCGACCGCGACGAGCCCGAAAGTGGCGAGGACGCACAGGCCGAGTTTGAGCGTCATTCCTTCGGCACCGATTTGAATATGCGAGTGGCCGCCCAGACCGTGACTGTGGCCGTGGTCATGACCATGATCGTGGTCGTGCGAGTGACCGGGCGCGTGGTCGTGAGTGTGGCCGGCGTGGGAGTCGGGTGCCATCTCGATGATGTTACTCGGTCTGCGGCTCGGCTCAAAACGCGGAACGAGATGGGTTCCACGCGTGCAACGGCCGGTTGGTCTTTGGCCGTTCTCGAAAGACGCGTGATTAGCGGCTGCGCACCTTCGGGGCGAAACGCGATTGACTGGGCTGGGCGCGCCGCCTACCATTTGCTGAGGGGACAGCGTAAAGCCCTTACGCTCTTCGTGCATCGACCTGGCGACGCACCTTGGGGAAGATGCGGCGCATCCATCCGATGAAGCAAAAACCCGCGAAATTGACATTTTGGGGAGTGCGCGGTTCGACGCCGACGCTGGAGCGCTATACGTGGCGCTACGGCGGAAACACGCCGTGCCTCGAGTTAATTTCGCCCGAGGGAACGCGATTTATTCTCGATTGCGGCACGGGACTGCGGCCTCTGGGAAATCACTGGTCGGCGCGAGTGGGATCCGAGGGAGTGGATGCGCACATCCTGGTGACGCATTACCACTGGGATCACATCCAAGGCATTCCGTTTTTTCACCCGTTCTTCGAAGCGCAGAACAAATTTCACTTTTATAGCTTTCAGTCGAAGTACCTCGGGGCGAACAGCTTGCAGCAGGTGTTCGAGGCGCAGCTCTCAAGCCCGTACTTCCCCGTCGACGTGAGCATGATGACCGCGTCGCGCGAGTTCAACGAGGTGAACGGCGGCCAATCGTGGGACATCGGGAAAACCAAGGTGACCGCGGGCTGGCTGAATCATCCGCAGGGATGCCTGGGATACCGGATCGATACGAGCGGCGGGTCGATCGTCTACGCGACGGACAATGAACCCGGTGTGCCGGAATGCGAT
>DATJOQ010000266.1:0-8580 GCA_035506935.1 Binataceae bacterium (SeqCode)
AGCCGGCTCTAGACTGCGACAATTTCTGACGGTTCCAGTTCGAGCTCGCCGCGAAACACCTCGACCGCTTCACCGGTCATGAAGACGTGATCGGCACCGTCGCCCTTCTCGCGCCATTCGATTTCCAGATCGCCGCCGCGCAATTCGACCGAGGCTTTGCGTTCGGCGCGGCCGGTCAGGACGCCGGCGACCAAGGCCGCGCAGGCGCCGGTGCCGCACGCGAGTGTCTCCCCCGAGCCGCGCTCCCACACTCGCATCTTAAGGCGATCGCGTGTCAAAGTCTGGATAAATTCAGTGTTCACGCGCCGCGGAAAAAACGGATGGTTTTCGAACTGGCGCCCCAGCCGCGCGAACTCGTCGTCGGGCATATGAAAGATGTTGTTATCCTCGACGAACACCACGCAGTGCGGATTTCCCATCGAAACCGCCGTTATGGTTTCCAGTCTTCCGCCAACCTCGAGTTGATGATTCACGACCTTGCCGTCGGCGAGCGCTGGAATTTCGCGACCTTCCAGAATCGGCGCGCCCATATCAACGGTTGCGGCCGATACGAGGCCGTCGTCGATCCTGAGCCAAATCGTCTTGATGCCGCAATCGGTCTCGACCGTGATCGGATTAAGGCGCGCGGCGCCACGCTCGTAGGCGAGCCGCGCCAAGCATCGGATACCGTTACCGCACATCTCGCCGCGGCTGCCATCGGCGTTGTACATCTCCATCCGCAAATCGGCGCGCACCGACGGGCACAGCATGATCAGGCCGTCGCCGCCGACTCCGAAGCGGCGATCGGAGAGCCGCTGAGCCAGTGTGGACGGATCGGCCGGGCGCGTTTCGGTCGCGACCACGTAGACGTAGTCGTTACCGCATCCGTGCATCTTGGTGAATTGAAGCCTTGGCATCGCTGGCGCTCGCTCAGGCCTTCAGCTCGACAATCTTTTCGCCGCGCACCAGATCTTCGAATGTCTCACGCTCGCGGATGACGTGCAGGTCGCTGCCGTCCACGAGGACTTCGGCGGCACGCGGCCGGCTGTTGTAATTCGAGGCCATCACGAAGCCGTAGGCGCCTGCGCTCATCACTGCCAGCAGATCGCCCTCGCGAGGTTCGGGCAGCGCGCGCTCGCGGGCGAAGAAGTCACCGCTCTCGCACACCGGACCCACGACGTCCGCAGTGACGACCGCGCTGCGGTCGCGATTTTCGGCTGGCAGGATCGAATGATAAGCCTCGTACAGCACGGGCCGAATCAGGTCGTTCATTGCGCCGTCGACCACGATAAAGCGCTTGACGTCGGTTTCCTTGATGTAGAGCACGCGGGTCACCAGCGCGCCGGCGTTGCCGACCAGCACTCGCCCGGGCTCGACGATGACCTTGAGTCCGAGATCGCGCAGCGGCGCCAACAATACTGCCGCATATTCCGCGGGCAGCGGCGGTTCTTCCTGGTATGGAATTCCCAACCCGCCGCCGAGGTCGAGAAACTTGAGCGCGATTCCTTCCGCGCGCAGCCGCTTGACGATCGCGGCGACTTTATCGCCCGCTTCGCTGAACGGCGCGGTATCGGTTATCTGCGACCCGATATGGGTGCTTAGCCCGACCAGCTCCAGATCCGGCAGGGAGTTAGCCTCGACGTAATATTCGAAGACCTCGGCCAGCGGCACGCCGAACTTGCTGTCGCGATGGCCGGTGGAGATGTGCGGATGGGTGCCGGGATCCAAATCGGGATTGACGCGTAGGCTTACCGGCGCGCGCACGTGTCGGCGGTGCGCCACCTCCGCGATACGATACAGCTCGGGGCGCGACTCCACGTTGATCATCAAGATTCCGGCCTCGAGCGCGGCGGCGATCTCCTCGTCGGTCTTGCCCACGCCCGAAAACACGATCTTGCGCGGGTCGGCTCCGACCCGAAGACAGCGCATCAACTCGCCCACCGACACGATGTCGAAGCCTGAACCCATAGTGGCGAACAGCTTCAGGATGCTGAGGTTCGACAGCGCCTTCATCGCATAGCAGATCAGATGGTCGGTGCCGGCAAAGGCCTCGTCGAAGACCTTGAAATGGCGGCGCAGGGTACGTGTGCTGTAGACGTAGAAGGGCGTACCGACTCGGCTCGCGATATCTTTGAGCGCGATATCCTCGGCGAAAAGCTGGTTCTGCTTGTATGAGAAATAGTTCATAGACTTATGTAAGGCTGGTTTCTAGCATAGCTCGCGCCGTGCGATAAATTGCTATCCATTGTAGCGCACGTGCGTCACGGAGCGTGAGGCACCGGGGTCGCCACGCTCATCGGCGGTATGCCGGGTGCGGGATGCTGGCTGGTTTGCCCCGCAGCAGGCTGACTCGTCGCTACGCGGACCAGCGCCGCTTCATTCGACGGCAGGCTCTGATAGCCGTCGCTGGTTTCCGAAATGATCTGATAGCGGTAGTGCTGATTGAGCTTCGCGTCTCTGTCCACCAAAAGCATATGGTGTTGCTGCTGGAAGCGCTGCTGGTCGGTGACCGGCAGTTTGCCCACCGCCACCATCGGCTGGTTACCCGTCCCGCGCAGCACGAGGAAGTCGCTGAGATCGCGCATCTGATCGTGATTCTGATATCGATCCGGCCTCGTCCAGGCGAGTTGGATTCCGTCTGCCACCGAAGTCGCCCGCAGATCGACGATCTGTTCCGGCCGGACATCCTCGGGCGCGCGCGGCTTGGTCTTGATTCCGCATCCCGAGCAAACGACGACAGCAAGCATCATCCAGGTCCCGAAAACGAGCGTGCGAGAACTCATTTGCCGCGCCTTGTGGATCTTGACTCGGAGCCGAGTTCGCGTTTGAGCTGGGCCAGGCGGCGGCGCACCGTCGCCGGGGCGGGCCCTCCAACTACGGCTCGCGCTTTCAGCGAACCTCGCGCCGTGAGCATCGCCTTGGCGTCTGCGCCGAATTTGCTCGAGTAGGAGCGCAAATCTTCGACGCTGAGACCTTCGATCGATTTACCCGCCGCGCTTGCGTGTCGCACCAGGTTGCCCACCACCTCGTGCGCCTGGCGAAACGGCACTCCCGCGCGGACCAGGTATTCCGCGAGATCAGTAGCCAGTGTCCAGTTACCGGCGGCCGATTCCATCACGGGCCGATTGAAGCGCAAGCGCGGCCACAGCGCCGAGACCAGGCTGATCGCCGGCTTGAGCGTATCGAGCGCGTCGAACACTTTCTCCTTGTCTTCCTGCAGATCCGAATTATAAGCGAGCGGCAGTCCCTTGAGCACGGTCAGCATCGCGACCAGGTCACCGATGATGCGTCCGCTTTTGGCGCGGATCAATTCAAGCAGGTCGGGATTTTTCTTCTGCGGCATCATCGAGCTGCCGGTCGAAAACTCGTCGGGCAGGCTGACGAAGCCGAATTCGGAGCTGGACCACAGGATGATTTCCTCGCTCATGCGCGACAGATGCACCGCGCACAAAGCCGCCGCGGCGAGAAAGTCGACCGCGAAGTCGCGATCGGAAACCGCGTCTATACTGTTTGGCGTGATGCGGCGAAAGCCTAGCTCGCGTGCGACTTTCGCGCGATCGATCGGCAGCGTGGTCGCGGCCATCGCGCCTGCACCCAGCGGCATCACCGCGGCGCGCTCGGAGGACTGTGCAAAACGCTCGTGATCACGCCCCAGCATTTCCACGTAAGCGAGCATATGATGGGCAAGCGACACCGGCTGTGCGCGCTGCAGATGAGTGTAACCGGGCATCAGGGTGTCGACTTCGTGCTCGGCCAGGCGCACCAGCGTCGCGCGGAACCGCGCGATCGCCTTCATTAGCTCGGCGATTTCCTCGCGCAGGAAAAGCCGCAAATCCAGCGCGACCTGATCGTTGCGCGAGCGCGCGGTATGAAGCTTGGCGCCGGCCGCGCCGATTTTCTCGACCAGGCGGCGCTCGATCGCGAGATGAATGTCTTCGTCGGACTGCACGAAATTGAACCGGCCCGAGCGGATTTCAGCCTCGATCTGGCGAAGGCCCGTCACGATCTGTTCCGCTTCCGCGCCTCTTATCAGCTTGGTTTTGGCGAGCATCCGCGCGTGCGCAATCGAGCCCATGATGTCGTGACGATAGAGCCGGCGATCGAACGGCAGCGACGCGGTGAAAGCCTCGACTTCGGGCAAGCGCCGCCGCTCGAAGCGTCCGCGGATCAGATTCGCTTGCGGCGCGGTCGCGGACTTCGCGACGCTGTGGGCGCCTGATGTCTTATTTGTCGTCATCGCGCGAGCGGTTCAAATCAGGAAGGTTGCCTCAAAGCGCAGCATCGGCACAAGAGCCTCTCGGGCTGGAGTAGCGAGCCTTGAAACCTGGTTGGTGCTTGACAAATCCGCCGCAAATCTGGTCACCCCATTGTTTAGCCCTACGGGCAGTGCGTTCAGGCTTGACTTGGCGCCGATTAAGTAAATACTTAAACATAGCTGGAGTCCGGATGTAACCGCACACCCGAACTTTTTCGATTCGGAGGACGATAGTCATGCTACTACAAACCGCGCAACGGCGAACGATAGGCGGGATCGAGCAGGTCGACTATCTCCCGCAGCAGATTGACGCCCTGCGCGCAAAGGTCGACGTTGCGGCGCCGAACGAGCTGCACTGGCAATGGAACTACGTCAGTGAGATCGAAGAGCTGCGCAATCTCTATGAGAAGGGCAAAGCGGCGCAGTGGAACGCCGAGACCGACCTGGACTGGAAGACGCCGATGCCGCAAGGCGAATTCGCGCTCAAGCCGCAAGAAAGCCTGATGGCGGTGTTGCTGGAGATGATGGGCATGGGAGAGAAGGAGCGGATCGCCGGACAGCGCGAGGAGCTGGCGTGGATGCTGTCGCAGTTGCTTCACGGAGAGCAGGCGGCGCTCCAGCTTTGCGCGCAACTGGTCAACGTCTGCCCCGGACTCGACCAGAAATTTTATGCGGGCAGCCAGGTTATCGATGAGGCGCGGCACTGCGAGACGTTTGCCAAACTGATCCAGCGCAAGGTCGGCAAGATTTATCCAATCGAACCCAATCTCAAGTTTCTGCTCGACAGGCTGCTGACCGCCGAGAGTTGGCAGAAGAAATGCGTCGGGATGCAGCTTCTGTTCGAGTCCGTGGCGATGGGCGTGTTCGATCAACTGCAGGAGGCGGCGCTGAATCCCTTGCTGAAAAACGCGCTCTACCGCGTCACCCAGGACGAGTCGCGTCACGCGGCGTTCGGTGTGCTCTCGATGCGGCGTGCTTTGCCGGCGCTCAGCCGCGAGGAGCACGACGATCTCGAGGATTTCGCCTTCGAAGTGATCGAATGCTTTCATCGCGGCCAATTGATGGGAGAGTTGCGCGAACTGGCGCCGGCGTGGGGAATCGATCCTGAGAACGTTGCGCAGATGCTTGTGGCCGATCCCGAGTTCCGCAGCAAGAACAACGAGATCTTCAGCCACATGATGGCAAACCTTAAAAACCTGGGCCTGATCACCGCGCGCACGCGCGACGGCTACGCCGCGCTGGGACTCGTGTGAAGCAGCCGCGCGGGGTTGCGGCAGAACCGCACAAAGCGCCGGCAGGCGGGCGGTCAAATCGTCGGCCGATCTCAGACGCGACCCGCGAAGCGATTTTGCGCGCGGCCGAAGAGGAATTTGCCGCGCGCGGATTCGGCGGCGCGCGATCGGACGCTATCGCTGAACGCGCTGGGGTGAACAAGGCGCTGCCCTTTTATCACTTCGGCTCGAAGACGCGGCTCTACGAGGAAGTGCTCAGGCGGGCGCTCAGCCGGTTTGGCGAAATCGTCACGCACACGATCGAGTCACCGCAGCCGAGCGAGCGACTGGCCTATTTCATTCGCGACCTGTCGTCTTACCTGGCGGCGAATCCCAACTGGCTGAAAATCATAACGCGGGAGTTGATCGACGAGGGCTCGCGTTCGAAAGCGATCGCGCGCCGCTATCTGAAGCCCTTGGTCGAGGCCAGTCACGGCGAGATCGCGCGCGCAGTGGAGTCGGGCTATATGCGCCCGATCGATCCGTTGCAGACCATGATCAGTATCGCCGGAGAAGTGATTTTCTACGCGCTGATCGCGCCTTTTCTCGAGGGCCTAGGTATGCGCAATCCGCTGGCCGCGCGCAATCGCGCCAAGCGCGAAGAGGCAGTGCTGAACTTACTGCGCGCGGGCCTGCGCATGCCGCACGGCGACACCTCTGAAGATGCAAATCCGTATTGATTTCGATTTCGAACGAGTGCCTACGGTTGGCCGGTTCCGCCAACGCCGATAGTCGACTGCTCCGACAGACCCATCTCGCCGCGTCGCCATCCGGCCATGAAAGCTGCCTGGCGCTGAGCGCCGGTGCCGTGCGAGACGTTGAAGCCAAAAAAATCGTCGCCGGTCAGCTTGTAGTAATCCGAAATATCCTCGGCGCGGATATTCATCCGTGAGAGTGTGTAGCCGGCGAACTGATCCGCCTCGAGCTCGCATCTGACGCTGCCCAACGCGCGCCGCGCGGAGTCGAAATCATGATGCATCACGTGACCCAGCTCGTGCGCCAGGATCGCGTAGAACACCGACTGCCTGGCCGTGTCGTCCTGGATATGCATCCACGTGTTCATGGTCCACGTGATCCCGCGGGGACTGAAAAACACGCATCCCGGACCGCGGGCGTAAGCCGGGCGGCGCGACGTTGACTCGAAAAGCTCAACCTGTCCCTGCGCATCCCAGACCGACGCCACCGCCTGCATCATCGATCGCAGCGGCTCGCCCGCCGGCCGCGCGCGCTCACCGCACGCATTGACGATTTCCCGCGAAGCGTCAGGAGGGTTCGAGCGCGATTGTGGTTGGCTCGCTGAATTCGCTCCGTGCGTGGTGTTTTCGGACGAATTGGGCTGCGGCACCACGTGCCAGTCTTCGTCTTGAGCTGAACCTGATGCAGAGCTGAGAAAAAGCCCGAGGGCCAAGGTACAACCTAGCAGCAGGCAGCTTCGCGCCTGTCGATGATCAGTCAAAGCTTGTCGGGAGCTATCGGGCAGGTCGAATCTCGCAGTCGCAGCCGCGCGCCGCGCAATTGATGACGCCGTTGGGATGCGTGATATGAACGTTGCGTTTGTGCTGGCACTTGGGGCATTCGTCAGCCGCCGGCCGCGAATTCGGTTTGGGCACCACTCGGAGCGGCCGAAACTGAATTAGCTTGCCCAACTGAATCTCTCCCGAGTGTCACACCGTGCGAGCCAGCGCGCGCAGCCTGAGCGCGTTCAGGCGAATGAATCCTTCGGCATCCGATTGCTGATAACCGCCTGCCACTTCGAAGCTCGCCAACTGCGGATTATACAGCGACTTGGGGGCCTTGCGGCCGACGATCGAAACATTCCCTTTGTAGATTTTGAGCCGCGTCGTCCCGGTCACGTTGCTTTGAGTGTGGTCGATCAGCGCCTGCAATGCCTCTCGTTCCGGAGCGAACCAGAATCCATAATAAACCATTTCCGCGTATCTGGATATTACCGAGTCGCGCAGATGCATTTGCTCGCGATCCAGCGTGAGCTGCTCGACGCCGCGATGGCCGTGTACAAGTAGTGTGACGCCCGGGCTTTCGTAGACGCCGCGTGACTTGATGCCGACGAAGCGATTTTCCACCATGTCGACGCGGCCGACGCCGTGGCGTCCGCCAATCGCGTTGGCGCGTTCGATCAGGTTGGCGGGCGACAGCTTCTCACCGTTGATCGCAACCGGATCACCACCCAGATACTCGATCTCCACATACTCGGGCTGGTCGGGCGCCTTTTCCGCCGCCACGGTGAGCCGGAACATGTCGTCATAAGGCTCGCGCCAGGGATCTTCCAGGATGCCGCCCTCGTAGCTGATGTGCACCAGGTTGCGATCCATCGAGTACGGCTTCTCGGCGCTGACCGTAATCGGGATGTGTTTTTCTTCGGCGTAGGAAATCAGATCGCCGCGTCCTTTGAAGGGCCAATCCGGATGGCGCCACGGCGCGACCACGATCAGTTCCGGCGCCAGGCGCGCAAAAGTCAGCTCGAAACGAACTTGGTCGTTACCCTTGCCAGTTGCGCCGTGTGCGACCGCGTCGGCGCCTTCGCGCAGCGCGATCTCGGCCTGCTTCTTGGCAATCACCGGGCGCGCGATCGAGGTGCCGAGCAGGTAGTAACCCTCATAAATCGCGTTGGCGCGCAGGATCGGAAACACGAAATCGTGGGCGAATTCTTCGCGCAAATCCTCGATGTAAAGCTTCGACGCTCCGGTTTGCAGCGCCCGCTCTTCGAGGCCTGGCAGCTCTTCGGCCTGTCCGACGTCGGCGCAATAGGCGATGACGTCGCATCCGTAGTAATCCTTGATCCAACGCAGGATTACCGATGTGTCGAGCCCGCCGGAATAGGCGAGAACCAGTTTCTTAATCTTGGAATCAGACGCCATCGCGGGATTTCAAACTCCGCACGCCGAACATCGGCTTGGCTGGCGACGAGACCGCGCGCGATGAATTGGAAATCGCACCGAGCTCACCGGCCGACACTTCTAAGCCGAGTACTTCGGGCTTGAGCAGCCACAGCATCACCGCCTTCTGCGCATGCAGCCGGTTTTCGGCTTGTTCGAGGACGACGGATTGGGGGCCGTC
>DATJOQ010000267.1:0-7484 GCA_035506935.1 Binataceae bacterium (SeqCode)
ATCAGGGCGCAGAACAACGCCAGCATCACGTAGCCGACGGTCGGATTACCGTTCGGCCAAATCGCGACCCACACCGCCGTACCGATCATGTCGAGGAAAGAAATCGGAATGAAGTACTTCCAGCAGAGCGTCATCAACTGATCGATTCGCACTCGCGGCAAGGTCGCGCGAATCCACATCGAGAGGAACACCAGGAACAGCACCTTGACGTTGAAGGTCACGAGCTGAAGCACGTTCATGATAACGCGGTCGTCGGTGACATGCGGAAACTGCCATCCGCCGAGGAACAGCGTCGTTATGATGGCGCCGAGGATGAACAGATTCCCCCACTCCGCCATGAAGAAGAACAGGTAGCGCATGCCGCTGTATTCGGTGGCGAAGCCGGCCACCAGCTCCGAGTCGGCTTCGGGTAAATCGAACGGAGTGCGGTTACCTTCGGCGAGCAGCGATATGAATAGGATGTTGGCGGCGATAAAGGTGAACGGATTGGCGAACGCGAACCATTGATTCGGCGCCCAGCCCTGCGCGCGGATGATACTCTGCATCGACAAGGTGCCGGTCATCAGGACGATCGGGAAAATCGAGAGGCCGGCCGGAATTTCGTAGCTCACGATCTGAGCGGCGGAACGGACCCCGCCAATCAGCGACCACTTGTCGTTCGACGACCATCCCGCCATCAGCACACCGACCACGGTAAGCGCGGTCACTGCGGTCATGAAAAGAATTCCAACGTTGAGGTCGGCCAGGATCAGATCGGACGAAAACGGCATCACCGTCCAGGGCGTCACGAACGCGAGCACCACCAGGTATGGCGCGAGCTTGAACAGGCGTGGATCGGATTGAGTCGGGACGACGTCTTCCTTGCATACGTTCTTGACGCCGTCGGCCAGCCACTGGAGCACGCCGTTGGGTCCGACGCGATTCGGGCCTACGCGCGATTGGATTCGCGCCCACACGCGCCGCTCGGCCCAGCTCACGACGCCGGCAAACGGAAACGCGACGCCCAGGAAGACGATCGCGCTAAACACGAAGATGAAGAGAACGTAAATCAGATCGCGCGGCGGATTATGGCCGAAGGTGCCGGACGCGATCAGACTGTCAACCCATTGCTGCATGATAGCCGCGCCTCAGCGATCGATCTCCGGAGCGATTACGTCAAGGCTGGCGATCAGCGTCACCAGGTCCGCGATCATCAGGCCGCGACTTAGCTTGTTAATGATTCCCATCGCCGCGAAGGAGCCGGTGCGCACGTGCACGCGCCACGGATAGCCGCTGCCGTCGCTGACCGCGTACCATCCCATGTCGCCGCGTCCACTCTCGATTCGAATCTGGCATTCGCCCGCCGGCGGCTTGAAATTGCGCGGCACCTTCGCGAGCACCGCCCCGTCAGGAATTTTGGTCAGCGCCTGGCGCAGGATTTTGCACGACTCGCGCAACTCCCGCATCCGCACCATGTAACGATCCATCGAATCGCCGACCGTGCCCCATTCGCCCTTGCCAACCGGAACGTCGAAGTCGAATTCGCTGTAGACCGAATAGGGAATGTCTTTGCGGATATCCCACTTCACGCCTGACGCGCGCAGGTTCGGACCGACGAGGTTGTAATTGATCGCTTCCTCGGCGCTGATTATTCCGACATTCGCCAGCCGCTTGACGTAAATCTTGTTGTAGGAGATCAGCGAATCGTATTCGTCGAGAATCGGTTCGAGATGGTCGAGATAGGCAAGCGATTTTTCACGATATCCGGGCGGCAGATCCCACGCCACGCCGCCGATACGCATGTAATTGAACGTCAGGCGGGCGCCGCACAGCTCCTCGATCAGATCGTTGATCATTTCGCGCTCGCGGAGCGCATGCGTAAACGGCGTGTTGGCGCCGATATCCATCGCCATCGTGCCGACCGACAGCAGATGAGACGCGAGCCGGTTGAACTCGGCGGCGATCACGCGGCAGTATTCACCGCGCTTGGGCACTTCGATATTGGCGAGTTTCTCGCACGCCATGCCCCATCCCTGGTTGGTGAACATCGCGCACACGTAGTCGACGCGATCGGTATAGGGCATGAAGCCGTGATAGCCGACCTTCTCGGCGATTTTCTCGATCGAGCGATGCAGATAGCCGACGTCGGGAATCGCCTCGCGCATCACTTCGCCATCGGCGCGAATGATGAAGCGCAGCACGCCGTGGGTCGACGGATGCTGCGGACCCATGTTCAGGGTCATCTCTTCGGTGCTGAATTCGCTCATTTCTTCTTCGCGTCCAGGCGAATGATCGGGCTTTCGCGAACAGTCGAGATGCCGTGATATTCGAGCGGCTCGACGAAATCCTTGCGCAGCGGATGGCCGGGCCAATCCTCGGGCATCAGCAATCGGCGCATGTCGCTATGACCCTCGAACGTCACGCCGACCAGATCAAAGATTTCGCGCTCCATCCAGTTGGCCGATTTCCACACCGTTTCCGCCGTGGCGACGGTCGGATTCTCGCGCGGGAGCTTGACCTTCAGCACCGCGCCGTGGCGATGCTTGTACGAGAACAGATGATAGACCACCTCGATCCGGTCCTTGTAATCGACGCCGGATTCGTTCGACAGACAGTCCATCGCGGTTTCTGGATCGTCGTGCAGGAACCTGAAGACCTCGATGATCGAGGTGGGATCGAGGACCGCGAAAGGGTCGATCCCCTTTTCCACGACTTCCGCGACGGCCGACGGGAAGCGCGCCTTGATACGTTCGTAGACCTCGAGCGAAGTCATGCAGGCTTAGGCCTCTTGCACCGCCTCGGCCTTGCCGTTGCCCTGACGGGCAAGCCAACGCTCGGTCATGATCTTTTCCTGGAGCTTCAGCAAGCCTTCGGTGAGCGCCTCGGGACGCGGCGGACATCCGGGGACGTAAACGTCAACCGGAAGGATTTTATCGACGCCATCGCAGACCGAGTAAGCGAGCTGAAACAGGCCGCCGCAATTCGAGCAGCTTCCCATCGAAATGACGTACTTCGGATCGGGCATCTGGTCGTAAAGCAAACGCGTCCTGAGCGCCATCTTGAGCGTGAGCGTACCGGCCACGATCATCAGATCCGACTGACGCGCGGACGCACGCGGCGCGGCACCAAAGCGGTCGATATCCGCGCGCGGGCCGCCGGTATGCATCAGTTCGATCGCGCAGCAGGCGAGACCGAACAGCATGTACCAAAGGCTCGACTTGCGCATCCAGTTGAGCAGTTCGTCGGTCTTGGTGGTTAAGACGTAATCCGGGAGCGTGTTGAGCAGTGGCATAGATCGACCTCTCCGAGGCCGCTAATCAGGCACCTTTTTCGACCATTCAAGGTCGTGTTTGACCCACACGTAAATCAGCCCCACGAACAGGATACCGAGGAAGAGCAGGATCTCGCTTAGAACGTACAAAGCTCGGCCGCGCTTGACCCAATCGATATAAACCGTAGCGACTGGATAAACGAACGCAACTTCTACCTCAAAAATAACGAAGATTAGCGCGATCAGGTAAAAGCGAACATTAAAATTAATCCAGGCGCGGCCGGTCGGCGGCTCACCGCACTCGTACGGCATAAGCTTACGAGGATTGGGGTTATTGGGCGCCAGCAGCTTCTGAAGGCCGAACATCAGCGCCATTAAGCCGGCGCCGATCGCTGCCAAGGCCAAAGCCACACCGAATTGGAAATACATTTCTAGTTAAATCCAGTATTAGGATTTATCGCTGCAAGTTAATTACGTCAACCTGACGAGTTCCCTCCCGACGACCGCCGATCGCTTAAGCCGTACTTCATCGCGCCGCGAATCGATCTAAAGCCCGAAGCTCATTACGAGTCACTTGAGATGGTTCAAGACGACCTTGAACGATTCTCCATCCAACCAGGCCCCGTGGCCATCAGGGCACGCCATGATTTGCAAATTCGGATGTTTCCTTTCGGTCAAAGCCTGATGGCACTGCGGGCACAAGGCCCCCATCTCGGCCGTGACCTCACTTACCGCCTGATGAAGCTCGGCGCGCTTCTTTCGCAGCTTCTCGATCAGTTCGCGGTCACGCTGGGCCGCGTACTGATCTTCGCGGGCTTTTTCGACATTATGGAGCTTATCTCCCAGCCGATTTTTTTCGTCCACGGTTCTACTCAGGTGGTCTTTTAGAATTTTGCCGTTTAGCGGAGTTCGCTTAGAGCATCTCTTTAATCAGCTTGCCGCTGCGTGCCTTCTCGACCGTGGCGTCGAACTGCGGCCCAAGATCGACGCCCATCTGTTGCGCTCTTTTCTTAGCCCATAAGCCGACATTTCGCGAATCTTTGTAAAAGGACTCATCCCGCGGCTTGCTGGTGTCGAAGGCGTCCAGCCGCGAGCCTTCGCTGGCAACTACGGCAAACGACGACATCACGCGCCTGGTGCGCGACGATCCGCAATGCGGGCATTGCGGACGCGAGCGCCGCTTCGAGCCCAGCACGACGTGGGAGGCGGTGCGCTGGCAGGCGCTGCATTCATACTCATAAATCGGCATGTCAAAAACCAGGTCGGCGCGATTTGGTGTCACTAATCAGCGGCCAAATGAATGGATTGCCCACGGACAAGATCAAGCCTACTCCGCCCGTAACCGCGCCGCATCCAATCCACCACGGGGAAGCCCACGAAAATCCTAATATGATCATGGCAAGTCCCCACACAGGCAGAACCAACGAGATCACCATCCGGGCGACCAGACTTATCGCAGCCTCGGCTCTCTCTTGAGCGTCCATTCCAACCCCATTGATAGTCGGTACCGGGTCAGGATTCAAATTCGAGCGATTGGCGCGTCAGCCGCTTTGTAACGAACGCGGCTTCAATGCCTGTTCGTGGCAGCCTCCATCAGCCACATCTGGCGGCGGCTCAGAGGGCTTTGCCAGTGTATCAGTGGTTTGAGGTTTGCCCGCTGCTCAAGCGTCGCCCGATGGAGATCGTCGCTCGACGCGACCACGTAGGTAGGGTCATCGGACCAGGATTGAGTCTCCGACGGCTTCCAAACCGGGATACCGCGATTCATATAGAACGAGAGCTCGTAATCGATCCCGCCGAGCAGGTAAACCGGCCGCGAATCGACAATCGCCTTCATCTCGCTCGCGAAAGGCTTGAGCGTACGTCCGCTGGTCAGCTCAGGCCGCAGCGCACCGATCCAGAGCTGCACTCCCGCGACGCTCATCAGCGCAACACCGAAGGCGCTCGATAGCACCCGCCGACCAGTAAGCCCACGCGCGATCAGGGCTGCGGCGATCGCGCTCGCGGCGATAAAAACCATCGTGCGCCAGCGCCAATTCGTAATTCCACCGACCACCAGCGCGGTGTAGGCAGCGTCGCTCGATTGCATCCCGCTGGTCAGGCGCGCCGGAATCGCCGCGCCGAAATCGATTAGCACGGCGCCAACGACCAAAATCACCGCGGCCGCAGCGATTATCGCACCGGCGGCGATCCATAATGTTCGCGCCGTGATCGAAAGTCGTGGCGCGACCGTGAAGAGCGCTGCGAAAAGGATCGCGAGGCTCGGCAACGCGGGCAGAATGTAGACGTCGCGCTTGCTGCTCGCGATCGAGAACATCGCCACGATCGCGAGCACGATACTTAATTGATATATGACGGGCCGGCGCGCGTCGCCCCAGATCGAGGAATCCGTCAGGGCAAGCGCGAGCGCTGGAAAATAAAGACCGAGCGGAAGAGCGGTACCAAACATCCGTGCCACGATATAGTAGACCGGCCGCGCAGCCTCTCCCGTACCGCCCCACCGCGAGGGCAGCAGGTGGCCGAGATTTTCTTCGCCGAACTGCACCGACAACAGGCTGCGATCGTGCAGGAACGCGGGAACGTACCAGAGCGCGGCGATAGCCAGCGAAAGCATCAGCACCTGCCAGGGCCACGCGGATCGAAGCAGACCGATCGGATTGCGCCGCTCGAGCGCCAGGTATATCGCGACTCCGAGCGCACACAGCACCAACGCCAGCGGCCCCTTGGTCAAGACGGCAAGCCCGAGCAAGACCCCGATCAGAAGCGTGCGCGCACGCGTCGGAATGGCTTCGATCTGCGCATAGAGCGCGTACCAGGCGCTGAACAGGAGCGCGCTGAACAGCATGTCGGTGCGGGCGTACCCCGCGCGCGCGGAGAAGCCGTAAATGCCAAGTAAAAATAGAATCGCGAGCGATCCCGCAGTCGCGCCAAGATACTGCGCGCCGAAGAGTTCGACCTCGGCAGCGATGGCCGCCGCGGCGATCACCGAAATGACACGAGCGCGTGCCTCATCGACGCTGCCTCCGCTGACTTTGGCCGCGATCGCCGAAAGCCAATAATAAAGCGGCGGCTTGCGGCTCGCCTCGCCGTAATCGTCGCGCGGCACCAGCCAATCGCCGTGCTGCACGACGTCGCGGATCAGGCCCGCGGGACGTGATTCTTCATCCTTCTCGAAGGGCGCATGAATCCCCTGGCAGAGGAAAAGGAATGCGAAAGCGGCGGCCAGAAAAAATTTGCCGATTTGCCCCAGCGAATAGCCCGCCGAGCGCACCTGTGTCGTATCTTGAGGCAGCGCTGGTCGCCGCAGCGATTCAGATATAGCCAAGGTCGCGGAGACGCCGCTCGATAATCGCGCGCTCCTCGTCGGTGTAGCTGTCGGAATCCGGCCCGTTGAGCTGCGGACCGTGTCCGCCTTCGGCGCCGTTGGTGGGCGCCGAAGGAACATTCGATTCGAGGAAGTCGGATTTGAACAGCTCGGCCAGCACGCGCCCTTCCATCTCGGGCGGCGAAGGCAGCCCCTGGCAGAACATGATCGTCGGTGCGAGATCGGTGAGCGACGCGCCGGTAACGGTTTGAGCGCCGTTAAACGGACCGCCGCATGCGAATAGCAAGCCGTTGGGGCGATGGCTCCCGCTGCGCGTAGTCATTTCGGGAGAGGAAAATTCGCTGAGCGCAAGCCGCCGAATCGCCGCGTCAGTGGTATCTTCGAGGCTGCGCCCGCTCAAGTAGCTGTAGCCGTGGTCAAAATTCCAATCGATCAGCAGGTCGGGTGCGCGCTTGGTCTGCTCGCCGGAATAAATTTCCTCGGCGCGATAAATTTGCCGCACCACCGGGTCGCCGCTTTCGGGATCGCGCCACTCGCGAAGCCATCCGATAACGCGCTCGCGCGTCTGGTCGTAGTCCTCGGGCGCGACGATTCCAGACGGATCGCGTCCGCGCAGATTGATCCAAACCGCGGGGAAGTACGGCGATTCGTCGGAGTAGACTTGCGTACGCCGCCAATCGATACCGCCGAAACGGATTCGCGACTCGATCTGGTTGCCGATTTTCATTGAACGCAGGAGCGGTGTACGAATCGACTCGGGAAGATAATGCAGGCCGATATCCTTGAGCTTGGCCATCAGCAGGCGCGCGCGAAGTTGGATCGCACCCGACGCGCCGCCGGCGGCGGCGCTGGAGGCGGCGAAGCGCAGCGCGCCCCGTTGCTCGAGAAAGCGATTCATGAACACGGCCT
>DATJOQ010000268.1:0-3090 GCA_035506935.1 Binataceae bacterium (SeqCode)
TATTACATGAGCATGACCGCAATCAATCCGACCCGCATTGTGCCGCTCGGGCCGGAATTGAATTTTTCAGCGCCGCACAATCGCGCACGGTTCGAGCGCGCCGCTTAAACGCGGCCTTTGCCGGCTCTGTGGAGCACACGAGCGCGTTGGGATATGATGTTCCCCTAAAGCGTCATGATCGCTGCGGCGATCGTGGCTAGGGGAGGACGGCATGGATACCAAGCTTTATTTCACCATAGCGGCGATCGTTGCGATCCTGTTCGGCATCGCATTTTTGCTCGCGCCCGCGCAAGTGAGCTCGGTCTACGGTCTAACGCCTAATCCAACTTCGGTTCTGAGCAGCCGATTTTTTGGCTCGGCGCTGCTTGCCTGGGGCGTGATTCTTTGGATGGCGCGCGACTTCAGCGAGGCCGCGGCGATCCGCGGCGTTCTTATCGGCAGCGTAGTCGGCGAGATCGTCGGCGGCGCGGTCAATATTTGGGGGACGGTCCGAGGATTGATGAATGGGCTCGCGTGGACCACCACTATCCTTTATCTCCTGCTGCTCATCGGTGCGATTTATTGTCTTGCCGCAAGCGAGCGCAAAACGGCATGACGTCGCGAGCGTGAGCAAAAAACCCGATCGTCGCGGGAAAGACGTTTCGGCGTTGCGCCCAACACGGCGGGTATGCGAGCGCTGCTAAACGGCCACTTGCGGCAAAGCGACCTTGAGCTGAGGCTCGCATTCCGTGAGCAGCAGCGCGTCGTCGGCGGGATCGATGATTCCGGCGAGTGCCGCGCCGCATTCCCGGCAATCGAGCCGATAGCTTTCAAAGCCGCAGGCGTCGATGTTGGGAGTTTGGCTGCGGCGGAAGCCTAGTCCCGCGTGGCAATGCGGGCAAAGCGCAGCCTCGTGCGCAGACCTCGTCGCAAACTCGTTACACATCGCCGGCCCGGTGATGAAAAGCTGTTAGGCGATGTTCTGTATAGCTGTTGGAGAGAAACAGTCCGCAAAGCCGACCCGTCAAACGCTACCGGCTGGATTGAGGGTTCGCTAACCACATCGTGCCGCGGCTAAAGCTTGCGCGGTCGTCAAAATATGGTTCGCTGGCTTCGCGCCCGACAAACGAAGAGAGATTCGCGACGGTCGTGCGTTAGTAGGAAGTATGGGCGAACCGTTTGGTCACGCCGCAGCGCCCGCCGCCCGGCCGTGGCTCGCAGAAGCCGAATGCGGCCGGCGGTCGAACAATCTCTGCCGCTCGCGTTGGCTTGATCGGAAAAATGGATAGCGTCGATATAATCGTTCTGCTGCGCTGGGAAAATGCACCGTCATGAGACAGATCGGCTTGGCCAATTGCGGATAAGGCCGCGGCCCGCAAATAACGCGATGATTGAACGCCCGCTTGTAAAAGGCCTGGTGCTCCACCCTTACCGCCGCGAGCAGATGATCGGCGCCAAAATATTCGGCCGCCAGCATGCATAGCCGTAGCGTGGCGTACGGCAATCCCCGATACTCCTTGGAGAGGCTCTCATCGGCGACGAAGCGGGTTGAATCGACCAGAGTTTCGCCGGCATCGATCAGCGGCTGCAGCACATCGTAAAAGACTTCGAGCGAGGGAGTGTCGGGCTGTTCTTTCGAAGCCACGTGAAGGCGAAGCGAGCTCGCCAGCTGGCCGTCGAGGTGCAATCCGAAGAGGTAGGCGTTGTCCGTTTCGTCGTACGCATCCAAAAACGTCTCGGACGGGTCTGCGGCAATCGCGCCTTCGCGCAAATAAGCTTGATAGCGAAGCCGACCGATTGCTTCTCGTTCCTCAACGGAATCAGCGCGCCGGTAATCCACTTTCGCCAAGAGCTGGGCGAGGCGATCGGGAAAATCGAATTCGGGGCGTGTGTCGTTCGAAATGTCCGAATTACTTACTTCCACACTCATTCCCGCCTCACGCCTGACGCCCGACAGCACCAGCGCAAAAGAGGTTAACAGTTCGTGAACGCCGTGGCAATTTTGGAAAACTGTTAGGGTTAATGTTTGATCACTCGCGAGGATAGCGGAAAGTTCCCCCGTTGTTGCACACTTCAAGCTTCAAATATCAGGCGTGCAAAGATCAAATAAAATGGCCTTCGCGCCATTCAGCGCGCCAGGCATGTTTCAAGCTTCAAATTTATAAGGGGAGGCAAACAGACCACGGCCGCGACCCGGCGTGCCGCGCGTCCAGATGTTTCAAGTTTCAAATATTACGCGGCATCGCTCTGGCGCGCCGGCCAGGAGGAGGAGGCGTTGGGAGAAACGTATGCGGCATAAAGGAGCTTGCGAAGCTCGGCCGCGGGCATCGGGATACCGAGCAGATAGCCCTGGACTTCGTCGATACTCTCCTCGGCGGCGAGCAATTCAAGCTGGTCTTGGGTCTCGACGCCTTCGACCACGACACGCAAGCCGAGTTGAGCGCTCAGCCGGGTTATTCCGCGCAGCAGCGTCACTCGGCGATCATCGTCGCTGAGACCCTGCAGGAAGGACTGGTCGATTTTCACCTTGTGCAGCGGGAAACTGTGCAAATAGCTGAGGCTGGAATAAGCCGTGCCGAAATCGTCCAGCGAGATTTTGACGCCCACGTCAACGAGTTGCTTCATGTCGGCGCGTGTACGTTTGTTGTTCTGCAGCAAAGTCGATTCCGTTATTTCGATCTCCAGGCGAGAGGCCGCCAGATTCGTAGCCGCGAGCGTCTCCCGAACCAGGGCCGGAACGTTGGAGCGGTCGAATTGGATCGACGATAAATTGACTGCGACCGCGGTCTCGCCGGGCCAGCGACGGCATTCCAGGCAGGCCTTGTACAGTACCTGATTGCCAATTTCGACTATGAGACCCATTTCCTCGGCGACGGGAATGAACTCTGAGGGGGAGACCATTCCGCGTTCATGGTGCGGCCAGCGCAGCAGCGCTTCACAGGTCTCGATGCGTCTGGTTTTCAGATTGAAAAGCGGTTGGTAGTAAAGTTCGAACGCCTCTGTCTCCATGGCGCTTCGCAGATCAAACTCGAGAGCTCTGCGCGCTTGCGCGTTCGCCTCCATTTTCGTCTCAAACCACCGCCAAATTCCACGACCTGCGGATTTTGCCTC
>DATJOQ010000269.1:0-3760 GCA_035506935.1 Binataceae bacterium (SeqCode)
CCATCGTCGGCTCTGTCCTCGTTGGGGGCTGACCACGCTATGTAAGGAAAGACGCGCGACTCCTCGCCGATCGCGTATATGACATCCAACGAGGCTACAACGGAGACCTTACCGAGCTTGCGCTTCTTGAGCGTTAATTCACGAACCCAGGGAGTCAAAGTGGTTAGGACTTTCTTGCGATTTCCCACGCCCATTCTGGTATCGTCGGGTATCAGCAGATCGTAACGCGATGCGGGCTTGAAGTTGTCGAACTTCGCGACCTTTTTCTCGACGCTTTCCCGAACTATCGAGCAAAATTCTTCCTCGATCTGATCGCCTGAATAGCCGTGCGGAGAAGCGGCTATGGCGTACTCAGTAGGATTCTCTCTTTCGGCTCGGCTTATCGCAGCTTGGATTTCCTCGTCGGTGGCTCTGGAAATTTCAAGGCCGACGGTCTCGCCCGACTCCCACGTCAACATGAAGTCAGGCGACTCGTCTTCTAGAACCTGAAAAGGGTATGCGAGCAACTGATGGTCGGCGAGCGCCAGCAGGTAGAGCCCGAGATAAAATCGCTCGTACTGTTTTTTCGCGCGACCCTCGCTTCGTCGCGGTACATCGCGAACTTTGAGCCAGAAACGACGAATGTCACGACGCGAATGAAAGCTTTCGTTCCGCGGGATCTCGCTTTTCATTAGTAGCTAAGTCATCAACGGCGTCTGCGCCGCTACTTGCCGTGGCAGCGTTTGTACTTTTTGCCTGATCCGCAGGGACACGGATCGTTGCGCCCGACCTTGTCGCCCTCGCGCTTGGACGGCGCCTGCGCCGCCGCTTCCGACTCGCCGCCATGACTCATCACCATCTGGCGCGGGCGCTGTTGCTGCTGTTGTTCGAGCTCGCCGACCGCCTGCTGCTGAGTGACCTGGACCGAGAACACCTTTTCGACCACGTCGAGCTGCATCACGCTCAGCATCGCCTCGAACATCGAGAAGCCTTCCTTCTGATATTCGTTGAGCGGATTGAGCTGTGCATAGCCGCGCAGTCCGATACCCTCCTTGAGATGGTCCATCGCCAGCAGATGGTCCTTCCACAAAGAGTCGAGCGTCTGCAGCATCACGAGCTTTTCGATCTGCCTCATCACCGGCGGTCCGAACGCCTGTTCGCGCTCGTCGTAAACCGCGCGCACCCGCTCACCGGCGAGATCGGCCAGCGCAGCGGCGGTCATAGGCACTTCGCCGTTTTGCCGGAATTCGGGCCGGAACTTGAACTGCTTGTAAAAGGCCTCTTCGAGACCCTTCCAATCCCACCCCGCGGGATCGACCTCGGGATCCGCGTAAGCTTCCGCGATTCCCTCGATCACCTCGTCGCACATGTCGAGGATATCGTCCTTGAGCGGCGCG
The DNA here is from genome assembly GCA_035506935.1 of Binataceae bacterium (SeqCode). Taxonomy (GTDB): domain Bacteria; phylum Desulfobacterota; class Binatia; order Binatales; family Binataceae; genus DATJOQ01. The sequence goes on from DATJOQ010000269.1 coordinate 1,377, forward strand.
TCGCCGAGTAGCTCCTTTCGGCGATGGTAAACCACCTCGCGCTGCTTGTTCATCACGTCGTCGTATTCGAGGAGATGCTTGCGGATATCGAAGTTGTGCGCTTCGACTTTCTTCTGCGCGTTTTCGATCGCACGCGAGATCCATCGATGCTCGATGGCGACGCCGTCCTCCATCCCGATTTTGCTCATCAGGCCCTTAAGGCGATCGCCACTGAAGATGCGCAGCAGGTCGTCTTCGAGCGCCAGATAAAAACGCGACGAGCCAGGATCGCCTTGGCGCCCAGAGCGCCCGCGCAACTGATTATCGATTCGGCGCGATTCGTGGCGCTCCGTGCCGAGGATATGAAGTCCGCCGGCCTTCAGCACCTCCTCGCGTTCGGCAGCGCATTGCGCGCGATACTTGGTCAACGCCTCCTGATACTTCGGATCGGCCGCATCCTTGGTCCCGGCCTCCGCTGCAGCCATGAATTCCGCGTTGCCACCGAGCACGATATCGGTGCCGCGCCCCGCCATGTTGGTCGAGATGGTAACCGCCTTGAATCGTCCCGCCTGCGCCACGATTTCCGCTTCGCGCTCGTGGTTCTTGGCGTTCAGCACATGATGGGCGATGCCGGTTTTTTTGAGCTCACTCGCCAGCCGCTCCGACTTCTCGATCGAAACGGTGCCGACCAGCACCGGCTGGCCGCGCTCCTGGCAGTCGGCAATTTCCTCGACCACCGCGTCGAACTTCTCATGCTCGGTCTTGTAGACCATGTCATGATGATCGATACGGACCATCGGCATGTTGGTCGGAGCCACCAACACCTGCAGCTTGTAGATCTGATCGAACTCGACCGACTCGGTATCAGCGGTACCCGTCATCCCGGCGAGCTTGCCGTACATGCGGAAGTAATTCTGAAACGTGATAGTGGCGAGAGTCTGGTTCTCGGATTCAATTTTGACGTTCTCTTTGGCTTCGACCGCCTGATGGAGTCCGTCGCTCCAGCGCCGCCCCGGCATCAAGCGGCCGGTGAACTCGTCGACGATTATCACCTCGCCGTCTTTCACCACGTATTCGACGTCGCGCTTGAACAGCGTATGAGCCTTGAGTGCCTGGTTCACATGATGAACCAGCATGATGTTGCGCGGGTCGTAGAGATTATCGACCCCGAGCAGCTTCTCGACCCGCGATACGCCGTCTTCGGTGAGCGCCGCGGTGCGCAGCTTTTCGTCGATCGTGTAATCGGCCTCGGGCTTGAGGCGCGGGATCACTCGATCGACGATATAGTAGGTGTCGGTCGATTCTTCGGACGCGCCCGATATAATCAGCGGCGTGCGCGCCTCGTCGATCAAAATCGAATCGACCTCGTCAACGATCGCGTAATGATGCTCGCGCTGCACGTAATCCTGCAGGCTGAACTTCATGTTGTCGCGCAGGTAATCGAAGCCAAACTCGTTGTTCTGGCCGTAGGTGACATCGCAGGCGTAGGCTTCCTTGCGCTGCTGGTCGGTGAGCCCGTGAACGATCACGCCCACGCTCATCCCGAGGTACTTGTAGATCTGGCCCATCCATTCGGCGTCGCGCCGGGCCAGGTAATCGTTGACCGTGACCACGTGAACGCCGCGCCCGGCAAGCGAATTCAGCACGACCGGCAGAGTCGCGACCAGGGTTTTGCCCTCGCCGGTTTTCATCTCGGCGATCTTGCCCTCGTGCAGCACCATCCCGCCGATTAGCTGGACGTCGAAGTGGCGCTGGCCCAGCGTGCGCTTGGAGGCCTCGCGCACGACCGCGAAAACTTCCGGCAGGATCTCCTGCAGCGCCTCGTCGCGCTCCTCGCGCTCCTCGATCGCGCTGATCCGCGCTCGCCATTCGGCGATCCGCGCGCGCAACTGATCGGCGCTCTCCTGCTCCATGCGCTGTTCGAGGTCGTTGATATCGTAGACATAGGGATAAAGGCGCTTGATCTCGCGATCATTCTTGGAGCCGAAAATCTTGCGCGCGATAAAATTAAATGACGCTGCCATGGCTTGCTTTGATTTTACTAGCCTATCGCCCCCCGCAAAAGCGGCTGTGGAAGTCCGTGATTATCAGGTGTTTTCGCTGCTAACGCTCCAGCCTCACCGCCGATTCCACTCCGCTCCCGAAAAAGCGACGCCCCACGCGCACGAACCGCTCCGGCATCTCGGTCACGAAGAAGCTCTGATTCCCTGACGCCTCGCGACGCACGAGCTTCAACGCGAGCAGGTTTTGCCGCACCGCCTGCGCGGTCGCGATCGCCGAATCGACCAGCCTGACTCGCGGCCCCATCACCTGGCCGATCAAATCGCTCAGCATGGGATAGTGGGTGCACCCGAGCAGCAACGTGTCGATCCCGCTCGCCTTGAGGCTGCCGAGATAATACTCGA
>DATJOQ010000270.1:0-2768 GCA_035506935.1 Binataceae bacterium (SeqCode)
ATTTGGCCACCGCGCCGCCCATCTGTTCGCCGATGAACGTCAGCAACGAGATCTCTTCGCCGCTGTGGCTGTGCTTGTCGCGATGATGCACATTGATGACGCCGATCACATCGCCGCCGCTCACCAGCGGCACCGAAAGGAAGGCTTCGTAGGTGTCTTCCACCAGTACCTGGAAGCGCTTGAAGCGCGCGTCGGCGGCCGCATTCGACGCAAGTGCAACCACGGATTTGTGCTCCGCCACCCAACCGGTGACGCCTTCGCCGACTTTCATGCGCAGAGTCCCGAGCGCGGCGGCGTGGGGAACCTGCGAGGCGCGCAAGACGACCTCGTCGGTATCGCGATCCAGAAGGTAAACGAGACACGCGTCGCATTCCGTGACTTGAACAGTCAGGCCGACGACCTCGCCGAGCATTTCGTCCAGCGATAATTCCGAGCTCACGATGTTGCTAATGCGATGAAGCAAAGCGACATGCGAACTCACGGGCTCCATAATGTGAACGGTTGCCATGCTTTAGGGTATGCGAGCGGTGGTGTGGGGTCCAATCGAAAATTCCTATCGGGTCGATTGGCTCGGAGTCTGGTGACCCGAAAAGCATTGATACTGCGGCATTTGGCACGGGAGCACGGGAAGAGCGGAATTAACGCGCGGAAAGCCAGGAGCGGTCACTCGATCGTAACAAGCTGCTGCTGCGCTTCGCCCGTAACTCGCGCTTCTTTTGGGCCGACATAGACGTTCACCTCGGATCGAATTCCGAATTTATCCAAATAAACGCCGGGCTCGACGGAAAAACAGGTCTGCGCGATGATCCGGCGTTCATCGTGAGTTTCAAGATTATCCATGTTGGCGCCTGTGCCGTGCACTTCTTCGCCGATCGAGTGGCCGGTGCGATGAACGAATTTGTCGCCGAATCCGCGGTCCTTAATATAGGTGCGCGCCGCATCGTCCACCTGAAAGCCTTGAATGGTTTCGCCGCGCTCCACGGCGGTGCGAATGCGCTGAACAGCCGAATCGCGAGCGCCGCGCACCACTTCGAAAACGTTTTGGAGTTCGGAGGGCGGGGTCGCGCCGCAATAGCCGGTCCACGTGATGTCGTAGTACACGGCGGAAGGGCGCGCCAGCTTGGCCCACATGTCGATCAGCACCGCATCCCCGCGCTGGATCGGACTGCTGCCCTGAGCCTCGGGCTCATAATGCGGGTCCGACATGTGCGCATTGACGGCGACGATGGGCCCGTGATCGGTCACCATGCCGGCGCTCTCAAAGCCGGATCGGATGAAGCGATTGATGTCCCATTCGGTGATGGTTTGTCCGGAGGCGAGCGCGGCCGCGATTTTTTGAAACGCCTGCGCCCGAACGCGGTCCACACGGCGGCCGGCTTCGAGATGCAGCTCCAGTTGCTCGGCTGTCCAGCGGGCATCGAAAAGCTGCACCAGGTTGGCCGAAGTGACGATTTCAACGCCCGCTGCACGCACCAGCTCCAGCGTTCCGCCATCCACCAATGACACGTAGGGGATCGCGCAGTTGGGCGAATACTGCATCGCGATCTTGCGTGCACCGGCCACTAGATCGCGGATGCCTTCGGTCTGCGTCGTCCAACTGGAATACTGGCGAATGGCGCCGGGCAATCCGTCGAGAACATGCGACTCGACCGAATGCACCAGCCCCTTGGGCTCGCCGTGAGCGGGGATGAAATAATACCAGCGGCGCGTGGCCACGGCTTCCACCTTCAGTTTCAGAATGCGATAAGCCAGGAGATCGCGCTGGTGATGGTCAAAAAACAACCAGCCATCTAAACGTTCTTCCCGCAGAGCGGCTTGAATTTCTTCTATATGCATGATGGGACTCATTTGGTCGAACTCACAAGATCAGGCTGCTGGGCTGCCGCTGTGGCGTAGACACGATTCTTTGGTGGCGCACGCGCGTATTCAGGTTCAACACGCCCGCCACGTCCTTGGTGTCTTCGACGCGGAAATCGAGTACATCATCGAGCCAATCCTGGCTGAGCCCGTTCCAGTACTGCACTGCAACGGTCACCGTGTATTCCTGGCGGCTGAGCAAGCAATCCATCTCAAACTCCAATTCGATCTCATCGCCTCGCTCGAAGTCTCCCAGCTCGACGCGTTCCAGGCGTGTATTGGTCCCAAAAATATCCATTCCGATGCGGTTGCGAATCAAAATGCCGACCACCGGATTCGAAACCGGCCGCTCAAATGCCGCGCGGATGCGAACAGCGATCGTTTCGCCCGGCCGGAAAGCCCGGCAGGGCTCGCCGTTCGAGTCGAGGATGCGAACATCGGTGACGCGGCTCGCTCCATCGCCATGGCGAAAAGTGCTTTTGGCCGCGGGCGATTCGTCCGATACGCCGTCGCGCTCGTTACTGGACCGTTCGCGATCCAGCACGAATCCGACGTATTGATTCACCGCGTCCTTGGGCGCGCCCTGCATCACGATTTTGCCGTTCAGCATGAACGCCGCGCGGTCGGCCAGGCGTTTGATCAAGCCGAGATCGTGCGACACCAGCAGCACCGTGACTTTTTTACGTCGCAACTCCTCGAATTTTTGCACACAGCGGCTGGCGAATATCGCGTCGCCCACCGCCAGGGCTTCGTCCACGATCAGGACTTCGGGATCAACATGAATGGCGGTCGAAAAAGCCAGACGCACATACATGCCCGTGGAATATTCTTTCACCGGCCGGTCGATGAATTGGCCTATCTCGGCGAACGCCTCAATGCGCGGGAAAATTCGGTGCAATTCGGCGCGCGAC
>DATJOQ010000271.1:0-7226 GCA_035506935.1 Binataceae bacterium (SeqCode)
CTCGTAGAGCAGCTCAATATGAGTCTGCAAGGGCTTACCAGAGACCACCGCGCGCCAGGTGTCAGGACTCCATGCTCGAACGTCGCCTGAAACCGGAAGCCGAAACCACACAATTCCCACGAGCGACGCCGGCGCATCCCATTCGAGTTCGCGGATCAGTCTTGATACCTCTTCGGGAGATGCGATGAGCTCGCTCGCCGAGTAGCCGCCAGCCAGCAGTGGCCTCTCGCTCTCGATGGCGAGGACGCTGCCGTCCTCACGCCGGCTCACGCGCAAGCCGTAGGTCGGGAGCGCCACGCGGAACGGCTTGTCCGTGCACCGCGCCATCGCCTGTATCCACCGGCGCGCCTGCTCGGGATTGAACAATCCTTCGCGCGGATTTTGCACCATGTGTACCTGCAAGACGACCTCGCTGGTGGGCGCGAAGACATCGTCGAGCGCTGGCGAAGAGAGCCAGGCCGGCAGGGCGGTCACCGACAGAGCAATACCTTTGTCCAGCAGCGTGCGAACGCGGGCCAGAAACTTTGCGTACGCCCCCAGTTTTGCGACGCCACAATCGTAATCGAGCTCAAGCCCGGTGATCGGCGCTCCGGCCCGGCGCCATCGAGACAGCAAATCGCCCAAGTCATCGAGCACCTGCATGTTGTTCAATCGCGCAAGTTGACCATTGATCCGGACCACTGCAATTACCGGCCGCTTGCTGCTCTTGAGCGCTTCCCAATTCACGGCTACTTCTCGCAGATTGCCGTTTTCATCCGAATCAGCCGCTAGTACTCGCCAGGCACGGACCAGATCGGAAGATTTCCGCAGAGCATCAGCGACGGCCGCGGTCCACTTGCGCTGCCATATGTAGGCGTCGTGGGGTAAGGCACGCCGAGCTTCACGCGCCCCGGAGAGCATCGTGAACACGAAGATTACCAACAGCAGGCGCGCTGTCGCAGACGTCATTCTGGCGCAGGTACTCGGTGATTGGTTTCGAGCGGATGTCGTCGCCGTCAAGCCCCTTGAACACCAGTTCACTACTACTGCGCCGAAGCCCGGCACAAGCCCGGCAAAAGTGTTTTGAACGGACGCAACACCCGACCGCCGCGATCCCACTGCGCCCGCGAGACTCGCGACAATTCGCCGAGAATGGTTTCATGCCGCGTTGTGATGCGGATAATGATGCCAATGCTTTTGACGGAGCGGCAGAATCGAAGAGTCGGGAGTGTCACGCGGCTGGTATTGGCGGGCACGGTGGCTGCCGCTGTCGTGGCAGCTGCGGTCAGCGGATGCACCATCAATCCGGCGACCGGGCGCGCGGCGTTGACCGGAACGGTAACCACAGCCGACGAGAATCGTATCGGGCGCGAGCAGCATCCGCAGATTGTTCAGGCGTTCGGCGGCACCTATGACGATCCGAAACTCTCTCAGTACGTAAACAAGGTTGGGCAATCGTTGGCGCGCTACACCGAACGCCCAGATATCACCTACACCTTCACCATCCTCGACACGCCGATCGTCAACGCGATGGCGACCCCAGGCGGCTATATCTACGTCACGCGGGGACTGCTCGCGCTCGCAGATAATGACGCGGAACTCGCCGGCGTGCTCGGCCATGAGCTGGGCCACGTGACCGCGCGCCATCACGCACAGCAGCAGAGCCGCCAGACGCTCGCGTCGATCGGGATGCTGGGTGCCGCGGTCGCCGGCTCTATCGTCGGGGTACCGCCGGGATTGATGCAGGGAACGCAACTGACGGCGCTCGGCTTCCTGCAATCGTTTTCGCGCGAGCAGGAGTTCGAATCTGACCAGCTCGGCGCGCGCTACATGTCTAAGGCGGGCTACGATCCGGGCGCGATGGCGACTTTCCTGCGCAAACTTCAGGCGCAAAGCGACCTTGAATCGACGGTGTTGGGTCAGGCGACCCGCGCCGAGCGCTTCGATTTTCTAGCTACTCATCCGAACACCGCCGATCGAATCGACCGCGCGATTCAAACTGCCAACCTGGCGCCGGTCGCAAAGCCGATCGTTGGACGTGATAGTTATCTCGACATTATCGACGGGATGCTTTACGGTTCGCCGCCATCGGAGGGTTTTATTCGTGGACGCGTCTTCGCGCATCCGGTACTGCGTATCCGCTTCGAGGTTCCGCCGGAATATCAGCTCTTCGATACGCGCAAGGCGATCTACGCGCAGGGGCCGGGGAACGCGGTAATCGTTTTCGATGCGGACCCGCAGCCGGCGAAAACTCAGAACCTCACGATGGTGCAGTACGTGAGCGCTGCAACCAAGATCGCTGCGGCGCAAGTGACGACCGAGCGCGTCAATGGTCTCGAGGCGGCCATGGCATCGGTGACAGCAAAAGGCCGCGACGGGCAGGTCGAGCTTAGGCTTGCCGCAGTTCGGGTCGACGCAACACACGTCTACCGCTTCAGGTTCATTACGCCCGCTTCTCTTCTCACGCAGCTCGCCGGAGCCAACCAGCACACGTTTCAGAGTTTCCGCAGGCTCACGCCGGCCGAGGCCGCAGCGCTCAAGCCTCTGCGAGTACGCGTGGTGACGGTTAAATCCGGCGACACGGTGGCGAGCCTGGCGAAGCGGATGGCATTCGACAATCATGCGGCGGAGCGCTTTCGCGTGCTCAACGGCTTACCCTCCAACGCGCGAGCCGTCTTGACCAAACGCGTAAAGCTGGTGGTCGAATGAAACGTCGAAGTCTCGCCTATCAGCGTTTGCAATCGGCTTCATGCTGATGGAGCATAGGCTCGGGTTAGGAGCCGGGCGCGCGCTGCTCTACATCGCGCATCGCAACCGGGTCATATCTGGTTGGAGGGACCGCTTATGGCAGCGACCATACTCTACGAGGACAAGGCAACCGCCGTCGACAAAGCTCAGGCCGAAGGCAATGACCTTTGGATGTCCAAGCGCGACCTGCAGGACGCAGCCGGCTGGGAGCTTAAGGAACAGGGCCTGTGTCGCGATGAGCGCTGCGTGCCTATTCCACCGGCTCGGCGCGAACAGTTTTTGCGCGGGGACCAGGTTAACCTAGCCGCGCTCGCGCGCCAACTCGGACAGACCATCGTTCACGACGACGCGCATGCGCTCTGGTTCTTTGGCGAATCGGCGGATGCGCGGCGCAACTCGCTGGCGTCACTCAAGGCGCCTGACTTCACGCTCTCCGATATGAGCGGCAAGATGCATTCACTCTCCGACTACAGAGGGAAGAAGGTTCTCCTGCTGTCATGGGCGAGTTGGTGAGGATGCCGCTTTGACCTGCCAGTCTGGCAGGCTATTTACGAAGAACTCAAAGACCGCAATTTCGTAATCCTATCTGTTGCTCTCGATAGCGGTGGAATCGCCGCAGTGAAAGATTTCATCAAGCCGGCAGAACCGGTGCACGTGGATCCGCTGTTCCAGGAACTTATGGGATGGGACTCAGCCCTGTGCCAGCGCGCTGCTGCTCCCACTTATCCCAATCTGATCGACGAGCGACACATCGTCGCCGACCTCTACAATATGACCAACGTTCCGACTGCGGTGTGGATCGACGAGCACGGAAATATCGTGCGCCCGACCGAGACCGCCGGCACCAGCGACGGATTCCGTTCGATGGATCGCACCACCTTCAAGATGAAGGCGGATGCGGTGGAGCGTGTCAAAGATATAAGAAATGCATACGTCGACGCGCTTCGCGACTGGGTCGCCAAGGGCGACAAGAGCGAGTATGTGCTCTCAGCCGAAGAACTGCGCCGGCGAATCAACGCGCCGGTGAACGTCGATCCGATGGCCACGGCTAATTTCCGCATCGGCGAGTACCTGTATCGTCAGGGACATCTTGAGGCCGCGAAGCCCTACTTCAAGGAAGCGCGGCGTCTGTGCCCGGAACGATGGAACTATCTGCGCCAGACGATGCAACTCGAAGAAGACGGAAGCGCGTCCGGCCCGGAATTCTTCCGCGCGATCGACGCTCTCGGAGATCGGCAGTTCTATCCGCAGGCGGAACTGAAACCCCCGCGCCGATAGGAGCTAATTACCCTCCGAGGCTGGCCTTGACCGACTTTAGAACCTCGATGTTCTTTTGCAGACCGTCGACGTGCTGCTGCATGTCGGTAATCGCTTGACCGAGCTTCACGGCCGATCCCAGCGGCCCGCCGGACTCGCCAGCCTTTTCAACCGCCTGTTTGCCCAGCTCGCCGAGCTGCGCCTCAGCGCGACGCTGGGTGACCGAGCCGCATAGAAATCCGGCCGCAAAGACAAACGCTATCACGCCCACGCGGATGACTCTGACTTTGTACTCGTTAGCCATTGCTCCCTCCTGATGCTTTGGATCTTGCTACCAACTCCTACCTTGGTTTCGAATCTACGTCATCAGCCTTTCCCACCAATTGAGATGGGGCCTTTCTTGATCGCGGCGAGCCCGCACACGAGCGCACTCTATCGCAGCGTGCTCAATAATGTCACACGGTGATGAGATACCGACTTTCAGACGAGCGGAGAGTTACTCGGACCTATTTCTTTGAAGCCGCCGCCATGCTGAAATGCGGGCGTGCCAACTTCGGACTCAAATAATGGGGTTACGGCTCCGGTCGTTCCACAGCCGGTGATCCAACCGCTCAGGCGTGCGGCGATCTTTCTGGTTTTGACGATAAATCCCGACCCCGCCAGCGAGAACGTCGCACGATCGATCTTTGCCGACCTGTCCAAGCTGGTTCGCGCGGTTGGATTTCGCGACGGCGAGGCGCAACTTACTTGCGTGCTGGGTGTCGGCTCCAACGCCTGGGATCGTTTGTTCGGAAGGCCGCGACCCGCTGAGCTTCACCCGTTCCAAGAAATAATCGCTGGTTCACGCCATGCGACCTCGACACCAGGCGATCTTATCTTCCATATACGCGGCGAACGCGAGGATTTATGCTTCGAGCTCGAGAGCCAGATCCTGCGGCAGCTCGGCGAAGCGGTTTCGACCGAGGACGAAGTGACGGCCTTCCGCTACTTCGACAATCGAGACGTGCTCGGATTCGTCGACGGCACCGAGAACCCGGTCGACGACGACGCTATCGAGGCGGTCTTCATCGAGGATGAGGATCTGCCATTCACCGGTGGCAGCTACGTTATCGTGCAGAAATATCTTCATGATCTCACCAAGTGGAGTGCGTTACCCACCGAGACACAGGAGAAGATTGTCGGCCGCACCAAGCTGTCGGATATCGAGCTCGACGATTCGGTAAAGCCGACCTCGGCGCATAACGCCTTGACCACTATCGAAGAGAACGGCATCGAGAAGAAGATTTTTCGAGCCAACGGCGCTTTCGGCAAACCCGCCAGAGGCGAGTTCGGAACTTACTTCATCGGCTACGCGCGATCGCCACGCATAACCGAACTGATGCTGCAAAACATGTTCATTGGAAGGCCGCCCGGCAATTACGATCGTTTGCTCGACATCAGTCGCGCGGTCACCGGCACGCTTTTTTTCGTGCCATCGCAAACGTTCCTCGAATCCGTTACAACCCAAACCGCCGTGCCGGCGACGGTCGCCGAGACGATCGGCTCGTCACCATCCGGCGCGGCGGCTAACGATGGCTCACTCGGTATCGGCTCCCTGAAAGGATTATCCTGCGATGAATAACCTCTACCGTGAATTGGCGCCGATCAATGAAAGCGCATGGTCACAGATCGAAGAAGAGGCCGCACGCACGCTGAAGAGATATCTGGCGGCGCGGCGCGTGGTCGACGTTAAAGGCCCGGGTGGCTCGATGCTCTCGGCGGTCGGCACCGGTCATCTGCGAAACGTCGAGGCGCCGGGCGACGGAATCATCGCGCGCCAGCGTGACGTCAAAGCGCTGGTCGAGCTGCGTGTTCCCTTCCAGTTAGAGCGCCAGACGATCGACGATGTTGAACGCGGAGCCGACGATTCGGACTGGCAGCCCCTAAAGGACGCCGCGAACAAAATCGCGTTCGCCGAGGATCGCGCCGTTTTTGAAGGGTACGCTGCCGCTTCGATCGAAGGTATCCGCAAAGGCTCGAGCAACCGCCCGATGACGTTGCCACAGGACGTGGTGCATTATCCCGATGTTATCGCCGAAGCGCTGGCTCAGTTGCGATTGGCGGGCGTCAACGGGCCCTACTCGGTATTGCTGGGAGCGGATGCGTACACGGCGCTCAGCGAAGCGAGCGATCACGGCTACCCGGTAATCCAGCACATCCAGCGCCTGGTGAACGAGGATATCGTCTGGGCGGGCGCTATCGACGGCGCGTTCGTACTCACCAAGCGGGGCGGCGATTTCGAGCTCCATCTCGGACAGGATGTATCAATCGGTTATCTGAGCCACACCGACAGAGCCGTCAGCCTCTACCTGCAGGAGACGATGACATTCCTGATGCTGACTTCTGAAGCGTCAGTCGCTATAGCGTCGGCCTCGCAGAAGGGTCGCAAATAGCTAAGCCGTCACAGCTTGATTGACCCAACGATGGTTGATTAGTCGCGTGCGCTGTATATAGCAATTAATAGCTAGTCACTTTTCGCTACTTTTTGAATGCAACCACCAACAGAAGAGGATATCACTATGGACTATATTTCTCGTGAACATCGCGCGGATTTTTCTTCCAGGTACTGGCCGAAAGTCGTTATCGCACTGATCTTTTCGATAAGTTGCGGATTAGCGCAAGTGCATTCAGCAGCGGCCCAGAGCGTGCCGACCGGAACCATCGAGCTATCGGGAGGATCGGTTGCCGCCGGGATCGGATATACCTGGGGCCACGGCAAACTAGTATTCGAAGGTAGAACGTACCGCCTGAAAGTGAGCGGACTATCTATAGTGCATGTGGGCGTTAGCAGTTACACCGCTTCGGGGACCGTTTACGACCTGAAGAAAGTGTCAGATATCGCCGGCGTATACACTGCAGTCTCGGCCGGGGCGGCGGTCGCAGGTGGCGCGAGCGTAACTGCCATGAAAAACGACAAGGGCGTCACAATCCAGATGGTATCGACGCACTCGGGAGTTAATTTCAGCCTCGGTCCCAAGGGTGTGACGATTTCGTTGGAGCGATAACCGACCGGGCGGGCGGCCGCGTCAGTGATGCGATCGCCCGCCCGAAAATGCTTGCCAGCGCGACGTCTGGCGTAACGTAATTCCGCGCTCTACTCGACCAGCCTTAAAACGCAAATCTCTTCGCACTTCGGATCGCTCAGGCGGCGGGGCGCCGAAGTATGACGGGATCCATTTTACGCGCGATAAGCTGCCCGTAAC
>DATJOQ010000272.1:0-3390 GCA_035506935.1 Binataceae bacterium (SeqCode)
AAGGTGATTCCGCAGGTCCAGCAGCGTTATCGCCTGAACACCGATCAACTTCTGAACTACTATATCGGCGTCGCTGCCGACGGCACGCCGATTCAGCTCTCGACCGTGGCTAGTGTCACGGCGCAGGCCGTGCCGGAATCCCTCAATCACTTTCAACAGCTCAACGCCGCGACCATACAGGGCGTGACCGCGCGCGGCGTGGCGCTGGGCGATGCGCTCGATTATCTGAGAGAACTCGGCGCGCGAACGCTGCCGCAGGGTTACTCGCTCGATTACGGCGGGCTGTCGCGCCAATACGTGCAGGAATCGAGCGGCTTCGTGGTCACCTTCGGCTTCGCGCTTATCATCATTTTTCTGTCGCTGGCCGCGTTGTTCGAGAGCTTCCGCGATCCGCTGATCATCCTGGTGTCAGTGCCGATGTCGATCGCAGGTGCGCTCGTGTTTATCAGCCTGGGAGTTGGCGGAATCACGCTCAACATCTACACCGAAGTCGGCCTAGTTACTCTGATGGGCCTGATCAGCAAGCACGGAATCCTGATCGTTGAGTTCGCCAACGAGCAGCAACTCGAGGGCAAATCAAAGCGCGAAGCGATCGAATTGGCGGCGGCTATCCGCTTGCGCCCGATTCTAATGACCACCGCGGCGATGGTGCTTGGCGTGGTGCCGCTGATAATCGCGAGCGGCGCCGGTGCAAGCTCTCGTTTCGATCTTGGTTTGGTGATCGCAACCGGTATCTCGATCGGCACGCTGTTCACGCTGTTCGTGGTACCCGCCTTCTACCTGATGCTGGCGGCGGATCACTCCAAGCAAAGCCTGGTGGGAGCCGACGATCTCACCGAGGCGCTGGTATAGCGCGCTCGACGGGCAGCGAAACGCCATGCGCTTCACCGACATCTTCATCCGCCGTCCGGTGCTGGCGACAGTCGTCAGCCTGATGATCCTGGTGCTGGGTCTGGGCGCTGTCGGGTCGCTGCCGATTCGACAGTTTCCGCGCACTGAGAACGGCGTGGTGACGATCAGCACGACTTACTACGGCGCGGATCCCGACGTCGTCGCAGGTTTCATCACCGCACCTTTGGAGAACGCGGTCGCGCAGGCTGACGGTATCGACTACATCACCTCGACCAGTCAGAGCGGAACGAGCACTATCACCGCCAACCTGCGGCTCAACTATGATTCGAGCAAAGCTTTGGCGGAAATCGACACCAAGGTCGATTCGGTGCTCAATCAATTACCGCCGCAATCGCAGCAGCCGGTATTGACCGTCAAGGTCGGCCAAACCATTGACGCGATGTACATCGGTTTCAACAGCGACGTCCTGCCGGCCAACAAGATCACCGACTACCTGGTGCGGGTGGTGCAGCCGAAGCTTCAGGCCATCGAAGGCGTGCAGACGGCAGAGTTGCTTGGCGCGAAAAATCTCGCGCTGCGCGCGTGGCTCGATCCGAAAAAGCTCGCCGGCTACGGCTTGACCGCGGCTGACGTGAGCGCGGCGCTGGTCAACAACGATTACATCTCCGGTCTCGGCATCACCAAGGGCCAGATGGTCCATGTCAATCTGGATGCCACGACCTCGCTGCATTCGCTCGACGAGTTTCGCAACCTGGTGCTTAAGCAGGCCAACGGCGTGATCGTGCGCCTCCAGGACGTGGCCAAAGTCACGCTCGGCGCCGACGATTACGAATCCCAGGTCGGCTTCGACGGCAAGCGCTCCGTCTATATCGGAATCCAGGTGACGCCCACCGCCAATCTGCTCGACGTGATGAAGGCGGTGCGCAAGGCCTTTCCGGAAATTCATGCGCAACTGCCGCACGGATTGGACGGCGCGATCGTTTACGACTCGACCAAGTTCGTGAACAGCTCGATCAACGAGGTCATCCGCACGTTGGTCGAAGCGCTCGCGATCGTGACTTTGGTCGTGTTCGCGTTCCTCGGCTCGCCGCGCTCAGTGCTGATCTCTACTATCGCGATCCCGCTGTCGCTGGTGGGCTCCTTCATAATGATGCTGCTGTGCGGCTTTTCGATAAATCTGCTGACGCTGCTGGCGCTGGTGCTCGCGATCGGTCTGGTGGTCGACGACGCCATTATCGTGGTCGAGAACGTCAATCGGCATCTGGCGCTCGGAATGAAACCGATTCCCGCCGCGCTCCTGGCGGCGCGCGAGCTCGGCAGTCCGATCATCGCGATGACCGTCGTGCTTGTTGCGGTTTACGTACCGATCGGTCTGCAAGGCGGTCTCACCGGCGCGCTCTTCACCGAGTTCGCTTTCACGCTGGTCGGCGCCGTGACGGTTTCTGCGATCGTCGCTCTAACCCTGTCGCCAATGATGTGCTCGCGGTTGCTCAAATCGCATAGCGACGCCGGCGGCGGAAAGTGGCACGAGATACTGGTTGAGTTTATCGACCGGCAATTGGAGCGACTGCGCTTCGGCTATCAGCGCTGGCTGCACTCGAGCCTCGATTCTCTGCCAGTGACGATTGTGTTCGCATTGATCGTGCTCTCCAGCATTTACTTTCTGTACGCTGGCGCGCGCAGCGAACTGGCGCCCCAGGAGGATCAGGGCGTTCTTATCACGCTCGCGACCACCGCGCCTGACGCGACCTTGCAGCAGCGTCTGCTTTACGCCGGGCAAGTCTACCAGACCTTCGACAGCCATCCCGAAACCGGGCACGTTTTCCAGCTCGATATGCCGGGTACCTCGATCGCCGGCATGGTGCTCAAGCCGTGGGATGAAAGGAAGCTGACTTCGAACGCCTTGCAGCCTGCTGTGCAGCAGCAGGTGAATCGGATAGCGGGTGCCCGCATCGCCACTTTTCAACCGCCGCCGCTGCCCGGCAGCAACGGCTTGCCGATGCAATTCGTTATCGGCACCACCGAACCCTTCAGACAACTGAATCAGGTCGCAATCAGGTTTCTCCAGGAAGCGGTCAAGAGCGGGATGTTCGCCTACATCGACACTGACCTCAAAATCGATCAGCCGCAGTACACGGTGACGATGGATCGCGAGAAGACTGCGGAGCTCGGATTGAAAATGAGCGATGTGGGCGGCGCTATGGCCTGGATGCTCGGCGGCGGTTACACTAATTACTTCAGCTTCTACGGCCGCTCGTACAAGGTGATGCCGCAGGTGCAGCAGCGCGATCGCCTGAACGTCGATCAGTTGCTGAACTACTACATCCGTACCGGCAGCGGCAGCTCGGTACCGCTCTCGACTATCGCGCATATCACCACGCAGACCGTGCCGGAGTCCCTTAACCATTTCCAGCAGCTAAACTCGGCGACTATCCAGGGCGTCACGGCGCCGGGTGTGGCGCTGGGCGACGCGCTGATTTATCTTAAGGACCTCGCGGTGAAAACGCTGCCGCAGGGCTACTCGATCGACTACGGCGG
>DATJOQ010000273.1:0-9100 GCA_035506935.1 Binataceae bacterium (SeqCode)
AAAAAGGCGGCCCTTCCTCGGGAACCGGCAGACCCGCAATCGGCGACGGCTGGCCTTCCGGCTGCTCGCGGAAGCGATCAAGATGAGTGAGCATGTGCTCGGAAACCTGCGCCAGGTAACGCGACACCGCAGGATTATCGAAGTGCTGAGCGATCGACGCTATCAGCGGGCCGACCCGCCGCTTGGCGAAATCCGCTTCGACTTTGCGAATCTCCTCGACCAGATCCTTCATCAGCTCCTGCTGGCGCACCAGCAAACCGCCGAGCTCGCCCTGCAGCTCGGCCTGCGACTGTCCGAGTCGCGCGCGTTCCTCGTCGGATTTCTTCGCCATCTCGCGCGCCAGATCCTCGGGCGATTCCGGCGGCTTGCCGTCGATCAGCGGGATAAACAGCAACTGTCCGCCCGGACCGCCGCGAATCGCGAAGCCGCGCTCGCGCGCCTTGGCCTCGAGTTTGCTGAACAGCTCCTGCACTCGCTGATTGAATTTGTCCTTGAGCCCGGTGCGCTCCTGGTCGAAATCCTCCTGGCGAAACGCCTTGGGCAATTGCTCGCGCAGATTCGCGACCAGCTCGCGCATCAACTCGCGCAGCTCACGCCCCTGACCCGGCTTCAGGTAAATCGCAACCGGCGCTTCCGGGCTGCTGAAGTTGTTGACGTAGACCCAGTCGCCCGGCGTCGGCATGCTCTTGGCTCTGGCTTCGAGCAGCCTTATCACGTGCTCTCGCTCGGCACGCGATCTCAGTCCGGTCGCGAAGACGTTGTAGCCGGGGGCGTCGATTCCAACCGCCATCCGGATCGCTTCGAGCGCGCGCTGTTGGCCCAGCATATCGTGATCGACCGCGGCCTCTGCGGCTCGCCGCAACTCGTCAGGTGGGAGCGGCGTGAATCCGCGCAATTCTGAAGCGCTGAGCTCGACCGGCGGTGAAGCGGACTGGAGTTTTGGTCGCGACGCGCTATCGTCTGATTGTGGTTGCTCAGCCATGCGTGCTCTCGAATCGGTGTTGCGGAAGCTGGCCGGCCGAAACGGACCGGAGCGTCAGGT
This sequence comes from Binataceae bacterium (SeqCode), assembly GCA_035506935.1. GTDB lineage: Bacteria > Desulfobacterota > Binatia > Binatales > Binataceae > DATJOQ01. The sequence continues at coordinate 1,043 of DATJOQ010000273.1, forward strand.
TTCTGTACGCTTACGAGCAGCCAATGATCGTTTCTTGCGCTTGGGCAGCAAAATAAACAGCACGTGGTCAAACCATCGCGCCGCTACTCCCTCGCGATCGACGGGCTCGGTCAAGGTGATAGAATGCTCGGTTTTACCGCCACCGAGATTAGCGCCCCGCACCGTCACGCGGTTCTCGTCGACCGCGATTTCGACATTTTGCTGACGATCGAGAGTTGCGGTCGAGATCTGGATCTCGTAACGGTTCCCGCAATCCATGACTATTGCCTGATCAGCGGAGACACGGGCGGCCGCACGCCAGCGACCGATCAACAGCTCGTCGAACAGCTCGTCGAAGACCTGGTTGAAATCATCGAATGGAGAAGTAAAGGACCTGGCCACGTGATGACTTCACCATAATCGTTTGAGTTGTGCCAGTGTCTTTGAGCCGTCGAGCGCGATTCCCGCAAGATCGAATCCATACTTGCCTGCGGGACCCGGCAGCGCTATGTTTTGCGCAATCGATGCCCTCGATATCCAAAATTCTCGTCGGAACAGATTTCTCGGACGACGCCACAATCGCGCTGAGCTATGCGGAGGAGTTGGCGCGCAAATTCAGCGCCGAGATCATCCTGCTGCACGTGGACCAGGCCCTGACGCCGGTGCTAATCAGCCCCGAGCCGGGCACTGGTTTCGATCCGGGGGTGTTCGAAGCAGGAGACCGAATCGCCGAGGAGCGCCGGCTGATCGCGCAGCGCGAACTCGACCGCACGGTAAACCGATTGCGCGACAGCGGCCTCAAGGCCCGATGTGTCCTGCGAGTCGGCGCCGCGTTCGTGGAAATCGTGGCGACTGCGCAAGCCGAAAATGTTGACCTCGTGGTATTGGGCACACACGGCAGAACCGGTCTGGCTCATATCCTGATCGGCAGCGTGGCCGAGCGCGTGGTACGAAAATGCCCCTGTGCGGTGCTGACGGTGCGCGCGCCGGGCCGCAAGTTCAAGCATCCCGCCGAGAAATAGCTCCGGCAGATAGAATCGTTCGCTAGCGCCCGCGGAAACGCGCCGGCCGCTTTTCTCTGAACGCGGTGACGCCCTCCTTGAAATCTTCGGAAGCGGTAACCGATTCGGTCGCCTGATCGTCTTCGCGAATCGCGGTCACAAGATCGGTGAACAGATGGTCGTAGATCATGCGCTTGGCCTGCGCGACTCCCAACGGCGCACACTTGGTCGCGATCTCTCCCGCGACTTCTCTCACCGTCGCAATCAGCTTGTCGGCCGGCACCACGCGGCTCACCAGACCCATCGCGAGCGCTTCCTGCGCGTCCACCAGGCGCCCGGTTAATGCCAGATCCAGCGCGGCCGGTACGCCGACCAGCCGCGGCAGCATCCAACTGCTGCCGTGCTCGATCGCCAATCCGCGACGGACGAAGATAAGCCCGATCCTTGCGGTATCGGAAGCGATTCGCATGTCAAAGTAGAGCGAGCTGGTAAACCCGATCCCGACGCACACGCCGTTGATCGCACCGATAATCGGCTTGCGCATCCCCAGCATGTAAGAGAAGCGTCCGATATAGTTGCCTTCGACCTCGGACGAGCCGCGCGGGGCTTCCGCGCGTGTGGCGGATTCTTCGCCGCGGCTGATTTTGGATAACAGTTCCATGTCGGCGCCGGCGCAATAGGCGCGGCCGGCTCCGGTAACCACGATTACGCGCACTTCGTCGTCACGATCGGCCTCGAGCATCACCTCGCGCACTTCGTCGCCCATGCGGCGCGTCCAGGCGTTCAACTTCTCGGGACGATTCAACGTGATCGTCGCGATACGATCCGATTTGTCGTAGAGAATGTCGCTGAAACTCACGATTAAGCCTCCGGCGCGAGCGGCTTTGCCAGCTACCTCGCATCAAAGCATTTCACGCCGGGGAAATCTAACCGCGATTAGCCGCGCGCGGCATGCCCGCACAACATGCCGCGCCGCGGCGAGCGCCCGAACGGCGCGCGCGCGTCAGAACGCGCTGGTAGCGTAGAGCCGCACCTGCACGGAGGACGGAATACGGGAAAAGTAGGCGTTGAGTGTCGGATTGGCGTCGTTGCGTCCGCTGGCCACGCGCATCATGTCGTCGGTGAAGACCGCAGCCTTGGTTGACGGACCGAAATAAAAGCTCCCAACCGCACCCCAACTCGACTTGCTGGAATCAAAGCCGCCGCCCGCCTGGTAGCTGACTATCGGCATGCCGTCATTGGCGGGCATCTCGTTGACGAACAGGCCGCCGATCCAATTCACCTGAATCGGCGCGCTGGTGGCAGGAGTGGCAATCAAGGTTCCGCTATTCTCGACCCGCACCCCAACGAAGTTGTAGGGCATCCCTCCCGCCAGCACGAAGGTCGCGCGACGGCCCGGCCCGGGGCCCAGCGGCGTGCTGCTAACTGAACCGCCATACCAATTGAAGTTGCCACCGGTCTGGCTTCCGGGCGCGGGCTCGATCGACGGATCGTTGCTGACGCAGATCGGCTCGCCTGAGCATCCGGAATTATTGAAATTGAAATTCAGACTGTTGGCGCCCTCGATTTGGAAGCCGGCAGCGGTGGCGTTGGCCGAATAAACCGAGTCGAACGACATTTCCGAGACCTGGCTCAAATCAGCGGGATTTCCCGCACGCACGGAGAACGTCGCCGGATTCGTCAACAGCAGGTTGCGGATGCGCATGCCGCTCGAGCTGCCGTGACCCTCGAAATCGAGATCGGCCAACGCCGCACTTCCATCCACCATGAAGCCGGAGATCTCGCCGAACTTGGCTCCCTGGAACAGCAGCATCGATTCGCTGGCAGGCCCATACCAGGTAAACGTCGTGTTGCCGGCTCCGGCGCCGATCACGGTCAAACCAAGAATCGCCTGCTGCCCGGCAGGCGCGGCAAACGTGACGGTCGAGAACAGATTGTAATTGCGCGCCTCCAATTGCACGGGTTGATGCGCCTCTATCGCCGCTTCGATCTGAGACTGCAGCGCCGGACCGTCGTCACCGGTCACGCTTGCGCCTTCGGCGGCGAACGTTGCGTGCCGATCGAGCGTCATCAGGACGCCGTCGATAGCGGCGATACGCGCGATGAACAAGGCCCGGTTCCGCTCAGGCGGCCGTTGGTCACTGCCCGATGCGCCGGAATCCTGGTAGCTCGGAGTTTTCACGTTAGTGAGCAGCGATGGTTTGGCGCCGGAGATCGACCGATAAACGCGATACCCGGTCGCACCAAGCGACGGCTGCCATCCAAGTCGCACCATTCCGTTGCTGGTAGCAGGGATACAGAAACGTCCGCCCGGATTGGTCTCCAATTTCCCTACGATCGCGGTCACCTGGTAGCATCGCGTGGCTGCTCCGGCGCGATTCATCGAGTCACTGATCGCCGCAAGTCCTGCGGGAGGCAAAAGTCCAATCGCGACTTGGGCTCCGCGCGCCAGGCTCGTGTCATGATTCAGACGCACGAGCGGGCTGCCAGCTTGTACCGATGCGCTCAAGCGCGCAGAGCCGATCGCTTGCGCGGCGGCGGCTTGATCCGCCGACGCCGGATTAAACAGGTAGTGGCGCACCGGCACGATCGCGCGTGCCGCGAGCGCCAGCACGATCACGATAATTGGCAACGGCAGTCGCACTCTGGGCCTATCGATCGCGTTGAGGGGGTAGCATGCGGAGCTCATCGCCGCCGTTTAACATCCTTCCCCCCTGCGCAAATTGTCGGGTTTCAATGGTCGCGGCGCGCCGATGCAAGTCGGAGCGCGCAACGCGATACACCTAACGCGACTGAAGCCATCGCGTCCGACACTTAATCACCGAGAGCGCATCGCACGCTGCCGTATCCGAACTCGCTGAGAAATGAGAGCGGTGACAAATGATCAGCGCCGACCCGCCGGCCAACTTTTGCACGGCCTGTCAGCTCGCTCATGGGTACTTTCGTCGTCCCCTACGGACTGTTAGAAAGCGCTTCATGCGTGATCCGAAACTCAGCCCGAAGTCCCTCGCGATAGCGGTCCTCGCCACGCTATTGCTCCTCTTATCTTTCGTAGCTCCCGCGGTCACATCCGCCGCCAGCGCCCGTCACGCGATGGTAGTGGCAGAGCAGGAACTAGCCGCCAAGATTGGCCTACAGATCATGGCGCGGGGTGGCAACGCGGTCGACGCCGCGGTCGCCACGTCGCTCGCGGTAGGCTTGACTAATCCTTCGTCATGCGGAATCGGCGGCGGCGGTTTCATGCTGATTTACTGGGCGCGTACCAACAAGGTTTACGCGCTCGACTACCGCGAACGTGCGGGTGCGCTGGCCACGCCGGGGCTTTACATCCGCGACGGAAAGCCGATCGACGACCGCACCCGCAATGGCGCGATGGCGGTTGCGGTGCCAGGCGAGATCAACGGACTGTACAACGCGCTCCATCGCTTCGGCACGATGCAGTTCTCTGACGTCGCGGCGCCAACGATCGCGCTCGGCCGCAATGGATTCCCCTGCGGCAAGCACCTGGCGGATGAGATCGAGCGAACACGTTACGCGCTCGCGGCCGACCCTGAGTTGAAGAAGGTCTTCCTTCATTCTGACGGCACACCGCGCAAGGAAGGCGAGACTATCGTCGAAGCCGACCTCGCGCATACCCTGCAGACCTTCGACAATCATCCCATCTCGCATTTCTATCATGGGCCAGTCGCCAGAAATCTCGTGAACTATCTGCGGCCACTGGGCGGGGTGATTAATATCGCCGACCTCGATGACTACAAGGTTTATTGGCGCGAGCCGCTTCATCATTCGTATCGCGGTTACGACGTCTACTCGATGCCGCCACCGTCGTCGGGCGGGGCCACGGTGCTCGAGTCGCTTGCCGCGCTGTCGCCCGGAAATATCGCCGGCCTGGGCCTCAATTCGCCCGCCTATCTCGCGCGCCTGATTGAAATTCTGCGCCAGGGATTCGCCGATCGAGCGCTTTTCGGCGATCCCAATTTCGTCGACGTCCCGATCGGATTCCTGCTGTCGCCGCAACACATCAGCGAGATGCGCGCCCGGGCCTTCGGAAAAAAATCGCCTCCGCCAGCTCCGGTCGCGCAGGATCACGGGACATCGCAGCTATGCGTGGTCGACGAGCAGGGCAATGTGGTTTCAATCACCACCACGATCAACACCCCGTTCGGCGCCAAGCTGATGGTGCCCAAGCTCGGAATAATCCTTAACAACGAGATGGACGATTTTGGACTGTCGCCGGATATCGGCAATGCCTACGGCCTGCGCGGCTCCAATCCTAACGCGATCGGACCTGGCAAGCGGCCGGTCTCCAGCATGTCACCGACAATCGTGCTGAGAGACCATCATCCTGTGCTAACGCTGGGCGGCTCGGGCGGACCGACGATTATCAGCGGCACGCTGCAGGTCGCGCTCGCGATCCTGGATGCGCACCTCGATCCGGAACGCGCTGTGAAGCTGCCGCGGATTCACGAGCAGGGCTCGCCCGATACCGTTGCGGTCGAAGCCGCGATGCCCAATGCGACGATCCGCGCCCTGATGAAGATGGGCTACAAGGTGAAAATCGTGCCGATGCTCGGCGCGGTCCAGGCGATCGAGATCAGCCCGCAGCTTCTGCGCGGCGCCTTCGACCCGCGCAAGGGCGGCGGAGCAGTCGGCTACTGATACGAGTCTGAGCGCGGGCGCAAACTTACTTCGCCAGGCCGCTGGCGGCGTGTAGACTTCCGCCATGGAGTCCGCGCAGGCGATCACCGATACCGCTGCGCCCTCAAAGATGCGCGGCCGTATCGGCTTCGCCATCCGCCTGATTCTCGGGCTCGGACTGCTCGCGTTCCTGCTGAGCCGAGTCGACCGCGTCGCGCTGTTCCATCAACTCGCGCGCGAGCGCCTGGCCTACTTCCTCGCGGCGCTGATGCTCTATATCGCGGGGCAGATAGTGGCGTCCGTGCGATGGCGTTACCTGGCGGGGATGCTCGCGCTTTACGGCTCGGTGTTCGAATTTATCGTGTACTTCTTCGTGGGTGTGTTCACCAATCTGTTCGTGCCGGGATTGGTGGGTGGCGACGCCGCGCGCACTGTCTATCTCGGGCGCCGCAAGGGCCATATCGGCCGTGCCGCCGCGTCGGTTGCCGCCGATCGATTGACCGGCCTGATCGCGCTGTTCTGGTTCGCCGCATCATGCGTGGCGCTGTTCGGACGCGGAATTCTGCCGCGCGCGATGATAGTCCCGGTCCTGGCGGTCGGCGTCGCTGCGCTGGTGGGTCTTATCGCGATGCCTTTTGTGCTGCGCGCGATCGAGTTCATGCCGGCGCGATTCTCGAAAATCTCAGCCACGCTCGCGCCTTACATGGGCCAGCCGATCGCTCTGACGCCGGCGATCGGGCTATCGCTGATCCTGCACTCGTCGCAAGTGGTCTGCCAATATCTGCTGGCTGTCGGCGCGGGGATGAAAATCCCGTTCTGGTTCTTCCTGGTTTCGGTGCCGACCACCAATTTTTTCGCCACGATGCCGATTACGCTGAGCGGTCTCGGCGTGCGCGAAGGGCTCTACATCTACTTGTTCAGCCTGATCGGAGTGCCCAAGACGGAGGCCGTCGCTTTGGGTCTGCTTTGGTTCACCACCGTGACGATCAGCGGCCTCTGCGGCGCCGCCGCGTTCATGGTGGCAAAAACGACGCCGGAACCGCTATCGGAAGACACGGCAGTTCCCGATGAATCGCCAGCCGAAGAATTATCCTAGGGTAGAATAGTAGGGAAGATCGATTACGGTCTATGCAGGTTTACGGGACTTTTCCAGAAAGCCTTGCGAAAGTGTCATAGCTCTGTAAAGATTCGACTAACCAAGCGGACAGGTGTGGATGGCAGCAGCATGGATGCGATGAAAACGCTTTTCCTGAACCCTCCCTCTTACGACGACTTCGACGGAGGTGCCGGCTCGCGCTATCAGGCCACGCGCGAAGTCTGGTCGTTCTGGTACCCGACCTGGCTGGCCTATCCGGCGGGGATGATTCCCGGGGCCCGGCTGCTCGACGCGCCGCCACACAACTACGACGTCGCCAAAACCGTCGAAGAAGCCAAGAATTACGATTTCGTCGTGCTCCATACCTCGACCCCGTCGTTCCAGATGGACACCCGCACGGCCGAATCGATAAAGGCCGCAAATCCCAACTGCATCATCGCCTTCGTCGGAGGCCATCCGACCGCGGTGCCGGAAGAAACACTCAAGGCCTCAACCGCGATCGATATCGCCGGGCGCAAAGAGTTCGACTATTCGATGGTCGAAGTCGCGCAGGGGATGGATTGGAGCAAGATCGGCGGGATCAGCTATCGCAAGAACGGCGTGATCAGCCACAATCCCGACCGCGCGATCCTGACCGATCGGGAACTCGACGGCCTTCCGTTCGTCACCGAAGTTTACGAAAAGAATCTCGATTATCTCCGCTACAATAGCCCGTACTGCAATTATCCCTACGTCTCGATGTACACCGGGCGCGGATGCCCGGCCAAGTGCACCTTCTGCCTGTGGCCGCAGGTGACGCAGGGCCATAAGTATCGGGTGCGCAGCCCCGAGAACGTGCTTGAAGAAGTATCGGCGATGAAGGCCAAGTTCCCCAAGATGAAGGAGCTGTTCTTCGACGACGACACGTTTACCGCCGATCCGCCGCGTGCGCGCAAGATCGCCCAGCTGCTGAAGCCACTCGGTATCACCTGGTCGACCAACTCACGCGCCAACGTCGATTACGAAACGCTCAAAGTGATGAAAGAGGGCGGGCTCCGCCTGTTCGTGATCGGATACGAAAGCGGCAACGCCCAAATCCTGAAGAATATTAAGAAGGGCGTCGGATTGGAGCGCGCGCGACGCTTCACCGCCGACTGTCACAAGCTCGGAATCCTGATCCACGGCACCTTTATCCTGGGGCTGCCGGGTGAAACCCGCGAGACGATCGAGGAATCGATTCGCTTCGCGCGCGAGATGGACTGCGAGACCATCCAGGTTTCGCTGGCCTCGCCCTATCCGGGTACCGAGCTGTTCGAGTACGTCACGGCCAACGGTTATCTGGCGATCGACCCGCTGCTGGACAGG
>DATJOQ010000274.1:0-15720 GCA_035506935.1 Binataceae bacterium (SeqCode)
AGTCGCCGGGCTCGGGACCGATTTCCGGCATCAGCGCGCTCTGGACGCTTGTGCGTCCTCAAAACGTAATCCGCTCAAAAATGATTTGCGCGTGATAGGTGGAGAGAGTGGTGCGCCGGCGGCGTCACATTCTCACAATGGTGCCGAGATTTCGACGACCATGATTCTTTCGGCAAGGACCCCTTTGTCGAACCGTTCTGCGCAGTCGACATGTCATTGTCTCGCTTCGGCTTACATCACCAATACGTCCGGATCCAATGTTCGACAGGCTAACGCTGATAAAGCCATCGTATAATTGAGGTCCATTTAGCAATTTTATTGGTTGTGGGAGTCCCACACGCGCTCTTCAAAAACCTTGCAATTTACCGTAACTTTTTCGTGCGCGCGAGAGTGGCGGAATGGCAGACGCGCCGGACTTAGGATCCGGTGGGGCAACCCGTGGGGGTTCAAGTCCCCCCTCTCGCATCCGATCGAATCAATCGCTCGCAATAATTTATCCAGGAGACCAGCAAATGGCTAAATCGGAACGCTATCAAAGAGGCGCGGCCAAGATGAAAGAGCTGTTCGGTGCCGAGCCGCAGCCCGGAATGATGCAGGAAGATTTTCTCAACGTTTCAGTGGAGCATCTGTTTGGCGATATCTGGACACGGCCGGGACTCGAATTACGCGAGCGTTCGATGATAACCGTCGCGGCGCTTACCGTGCTCGGACGCGAGCAGCAGCTTAAAACCCATCTGCGCGGTGCTGCGAATATTGGAATCAGCCGCGAAAAGATCAACGAGATAATGATTCATCTCGCGCATTACGGCGGATGGCCGGTCGCGGTTAACGGTCTGCGTATCGCTGGCGAAGTCTTCGACGAAAGAGACAAGAACAAAAAATAGGAGAAATTTTTATCTCGTAGCGCGATCAACTCGCGCGCGACTGTTAACTCGGCTTCTTTGAATTGCCGAAGAACTCGGCCAACGAATTGCGCTGGATCTTTCCAGTAGCGGTTTTTGGCAACTGAGTAACGATATGAATAGTCTTCGGCACTTTGAAATCGGCAAGCTGGTCCTTGCAATGAGCTTGTAGTTCGGCGGCGGTGGTCTCGGCTTTTAGTATCACAGCGGCGCAGACTTCTTCTCCGTATTTTTGATCTGGAGCACCGAAGCTCGCCGCTTCGGCCACCGCCGGATGGCTCAACAAGGCCGCGTCCACTTCTACCGGAGATATTTTCTCGCCTCCGCGATTAATCAGTTCTTTGATCCGTCCGAGCAAAAATACATAACCATCCTTGTCGATAGTTCCGCGATCTCCAGTACGTAGATAGCCATTAACGAACGCAGCCGCATTCGCTTCTGGATTCTTGTAGTATCCACCCATCACGTTCGGTCCCTTGATCACGACCTCGCCACTAGCTCCAGCCGCCACCATGTTGCGCTGTTCGTCGATAACAGCGATCTCAACGCGCCCGCCTTTTCCCACGCTCGCGGGCTTATGTTCGAGCGGAGGCAGCGGATTAGACGCGATCTGATGGCACGCCTCGGTCATGCCGTACGCTTCGAGCACGTCGGCGTGAAAGCGGTCCTCCAGCTCATTCAGTATTGCAGGCGCTAGCGCCGAAGAGCACGAACGGATGAAGCGGAATCCGCTGCGCGGTGGAGCATCGGTGTCGGCGCGCAGAAGCAAGGTGCGATGAATCGTCGGCACCGCCGAATACCACGTCGCGCGATGCGTCATCGCCAGTGGCCAGAAGCCGCTCGCGCTGAAGCGCTCGGGCGCGATTACGGTGCCGCCGGAGTAAATCGTCGATAAGGTCGCTCCGATCAGCCCGTGAACGTGGAACAAGGGCATCACCAGCAAAGTTCGGTCGTCAGGTGTCAACTTGTAGCACTCGGCGATGTTCCTGAGAGAGTGCATTATATTCGAGTGCGTTAACGGCACGCCTTTGGGTTTGCTGGTCGTGCCGCTGGTATGAAGAAAAAGAGCGATATCATCCGGATGCGGCGCTTCGGTCGACGAGCGCGTTTGCTGCGGAATGCTTATTTGAACACTGCCGCTCGAATCAGTTGAGAGCGGCCACACCGGCAGGCTGAGCTTTTCTGCAGCCTCTTTCAATCCCGCGTTCGCTCCGCGACTGATCAGCGCGCGAATCTCTCCGTCCTCGAACAAACTCGTGAACTCGCCCGCCTTGTGGACCTCATTATAAGGTGCCGCTGTCAGGCGCGCCTGCGTCACGGCCAGGAAGGCAATCATGAATTCCGGTCCGTTGGGCAGCACGATACCCACTCGATCGCCGGACTTAAGTCCGCTGTTGACAAGTTGCTCGGACAGTCTTTCGACCTGCTCGGCTAATTTACCATAGCTGATAACCACTTCGGGTTGGACGCCAATTATGCATTGGCGCGAGGGCTCTGCGTTGGTGATTAGATCGGTGAGTGTATTTGTACCAGGCAACATTAGTGAGTCTCGATTATATACTTCGTAGTAGTAACCGCTGTGTCTCTTTCGGGGACAAATATTATTTGTACATAGTCTGATTCATCGTGCCCGGTGCGTACGCGTCGGGATCGATCCATACATTTATTAAAGCGCATTTGCCCGAGTCGCGCGCGCGGCGCAGTGCCGGCCCGATATCTTTTGCGTGGCGCACGGCTTCGCCATAGCCTCCAAGCATGGTCGCGAATTCCTCAAAACGCACGTCCCCGAGCCAGTTGCCGACGTCGCCGCGTTCCCTGCCGTATTTCGCGATCTGCCCATAGCGTATCTGGTTCATGTGCGAGTTGTTGCCGATGATTCCAATGAACGGCAGGCGAAAGCGCACGCAGGTCTCGAAGTCCCAGCCGGTCATGCCGAAAGCGCCGTCTCCGAACAGGCAAACCACTTCCTGGTCGGGGCATGCAAACTTGGCCGCCATCGAGAACGGCGTGCCGACGCCTAAGGTGCCGAGCGGGCCGGGATCCATCCAATGGCCAGGGCTTTTTGGTTGCACCACGGTGCCTGCGAAGGTTACCACGTCGCCGCCGTCGCCGATGAAAATCGAATTCTCAGTCAGAAAGGAATTTATCTCATTAGCCAGTCGCAGTGGATGAATAGGATTTGCATCCGAGAGCAGTTGCGGTTTGAGCTTTTCGAGCAACTTATTCTCCTCGGCACGCAACTGGGAAATCCACTCTTCTCGCTGTCGCCGTCCGCCGTCGATGCGGCCCGACGCGGCCTGGGTAACCGCCGACAGGATAGTGCCGGCGTCACCGACGAGACCCAAAGAGACGTCGCGATTTCGTCCCACCGTGCGATAGTCCAGATCGATCTGCACCACCGTTGCATCGGCGCGCAGGCGCCGCCCGTAACCCATGCGAAAATCGAAGGGCGTTCCGACGATCACGATCACGTCGGCCTGGTCGAAGGCATAGCGGCGAGTCTGCTGGAAATTATGCTTGTCGCCGGGCGCAAAGGTGCCGCGGCCCGCGCCGTTCATGTAGGCCGGAATGTTAAGCTCGCGGCAAAAGCGGAGGGCCGCCTCAGTGGCGCGACAACTCCAGACCTGCGTACCCAGCAACACGCAGGGCTTCTTCGAGTTGACCAGCACATCGGCCAGGCGCTCGATATCGCGCGGATCGCCCCCGCTTCTTACCGACGCGCGGTAAGCGCCCGCAACCGGAATTCGTGCGCTCGCAACGTCTACCTTCGCGTCCAACACGTCACGCGGAATCTCCAGGTACGACGGCCCCGGTGCGCCGCCGAAACATTCGCGAAACGCCATACTCACCATGTCGGCCACGCGATCGGTCGTATGCACCGTCGCGGCGAACTTGGTAATCGGACGCATCATCTCGACGTGTGGCAGATCCTGCAGCGATCCCATCTTGCTCTGAGCCAATGAACTCTGCCCGCCGATCAGCAGCATCGCGCTCTCAGCGCGAAACGCGTTGGCGACGCCCGTAACCGCGTCGGTGGTTCCCGGCCCTGCGGTCACCACCGCACATCCCGGCTTGCCGGTGACTCTCCAGTATGCATCCGCGGCGTGGGCGGCGGTCTGCTCGTGGCGAACGTCGATAATTTTGATTCCTTCGTTCAGGCAGCCGTCGTAGATATCGATTATGTGACCGCCGCAAAGCGTAAAGATAACGTCGATGCCTTCGTTCTTGAGGGCCCTGGCGACCAGGTTTCCGCCAGATATTTTTCCGCGATTGATATCGGCCGGCGACTCAGCCCTAGCTGATGTCACAGAAGTTGTCACTTAGTACCTCCGCAAACAGATAAACGGCATCGTATGGCAGCAACGCCAATACTCACTTCCGTAGAATTCACCTATAGCGCACCACAACCGGCATGCAAATTATGTATTGGCTATCGCGAATTCGTCATGAACCTTCCATCGACTTCGACCTGATAGCCATTGGCCAATCGATTGTTTTCGTTGGCCAGTCCCACCACCGCCATCAGTTCACCGAGCATCGCGTCGCTCATGCCCGCCTTGCGCGCGCCGGCGGTGTGCGAGCGGATACAATACTCGCAACCGTTGGTAGCGCTAACCGCGATGTAGATCATCTCTTTTACCAGCGGATCGATAGCTCCGGGTCCCATCACTTGCTTGATGCTTTCCCAGATGCGCTTGAGCGTGGGCGGATGGTTGGCCAGCGCCTTCCAGAAGTTGTTGATCCAATCAGTTTTCCGCGTCGCCATGATATCGTCGTAAACCGCACGAACCTCAGAGCTCGCTTCGCCGTACTCGATCAGTTTCACAATTGCCATACTGCCTCCGCGCTTTGATGTATCCGGAAAAAGGGGATATTAGTTCGGTCTCGCCCACAGCGTGTCAGAGATTCCACAATGGCGCATCCGGCGATGCATCTTCAAGTTAGTCAATCGAGCGTGAGCGGAGTGCGAGGACGATTTCGCCAAAGCGTTTGCGCATATCCGATTAGTAAAACAGCGGCCGGTAACGCGAAGGGAGCCAGGAAAATGAAAATGATTACGCTCGCTCCTGCCATTTTCGTTTTGTTCGCTACGCTCGCGAATGCCGCCACGCCCGCCACGCATCCACTCGATCCTCTATCGCAACAGGAATTGGCCTCGACGTTATCGGTGCTCAAAGCTGCCGGCCACGTCGACGACAAGACCCGCTTCGTCTTTGTGAGTTTGCACGAGCCCGACAAGAGTGCAGTGCTTAAATGGCGTCCCGGAGATCCGGTGACACGAGAGTCGTTCGTGATTATCAAGCAGGGAAAGCAGACCTACGAGGGGATCGTCGACGTCTCGGGCCAGAAGGTGGTGTCCTGGCGTGAGGTCAAGGGCGTGCAGCCGGCTTTGCTGATATACGACGAGCTCGCGAACCTCAACGACATCATGCGCGCCAACCCGGATTGGCAGGTCGCCATGCGCAAGCGCGGATTTGACAAGTTCGACAAAGTGATATGCCTGCCGTTTTCGACGGGCTATTTCGGCGACGCCGAAGAGGAGGGCCATCGCCTGGTGCGCGCAGAATGCTACGACGCCAGCTCGACGCTTAACTACTGGGGCAGGCCGATCGAGGGGCTGGTGGCTACGGTCGATCTCAACGAGCGTCGCGTTTTGAAGCTGATCGACACCGGCGTGGTGCCGGTTTCGAAAGCGCCCGCGGAATATGACGCCAAATCGGTTGCCAGCTCGCGCGCTCCGCTGAAACCGATCACGATGACGCAGCCTGACGGCCCGAGCTTTTCGATCAACGGCTCCGAAGTGAGCTGGGATAAGTGGAAGTTTCGTGTGCGGATGGATCCGAGGCTGGGAATTGTGATCTCGACCGTGAGCTTTGAGGACGCAGGGCGACCTCGCTCGATCATGTACGAGGGTCATTTGTCGGACATCTTCGTGCCATACCAGGATCCGACGCCGGGATGGTACTTCCGTACCTATCTCGACGCAGGCGAGTACGGCGCGGGTAAGCTTGCTTCGAGCCTGGTGCCGGGGGCAGATTGCCCCGCCAACGCGCGCTTCTTCGACGACTGGCTTGCCGATGAGCACGGCGTGCCGCAACCGCGTGCGCGAATCGCATGCCTGTTCGAGCGCAGCGGCGGCGCGATCGCATGGCGGCATTGGGATTTCGTCAGCAATCAGACTGAAAGCCGCCCGGCGCGTGAATTGGTGCTGCGATGGATCGCGACGATCGGCAATTACGACTACGTTTTCGACTGGACCTTTCAGCAGGATGCCTCGATCAAAGTTGCGGTCGGGGCGACTGGGATCGATGAGATAAAAGGCGTCGCGAGCAAGAACTACGCGACAGCGCAGGGCGACGATGCCAAATACGGAGAGTTCGTTGCCGACAATCTGGTCGGCACCAATCACGATCATTTTTTCTGCTTCAAGCTGGATCTCGATATCGACGGGACCAACAATACCTTCGAGACGGTGGATCTCAAAAAAATCCGTCAGAGCGACGAAAGTCTGCGCAAAAGTTACTGGGCCGCGCAAACCAAAGTCGCCAAGGTCGAAGCGGACGCCAAGCTCAACGAGGATATGATGGAGCCGTCATTGTGGCGCGTGATCAATCCCGATGTGCGCGACTCCATCGGCTATCCAGTAAGTTACGAACTGATTCCCGGCCACAACGCTTCAGACCTGCTCGATCCGGACGATTATCCGAAAAAACGCGGCGGTTTCGCCGATTACCAACTGTGGGTGACGCCCTACACACCGCAGCAAGCCGCGGCGGGAATGTATCCAAACCAGGGCAAGGGCAACGACGGTTTGCCGCAATGGACGAAACAGAATCTGCCGATCCAGAATACCGACATAGTGCTATGGTACACGGTCGGTTTTCATCACACGCCGGTACCCGAGGATTGGCCGGTTCTGCCGACTATGTGGCACGAGTTTTTTCTTAGGCCGCGTGGATTCTTCTCACGCAGTCCGGTGATCGATCTGCCTCCGCCGCAGCAGGACGGCGCTACGCAATGAAGCGGCTTCAGGCGCGCGGCGAATCGTGCTGGGCGTCAGGTAGCTGGTAAGCGTCCGTTTGTGCGCGAACGATCCGGCAGGGCATCGCGCGCAACGGCCATGCGCCCATGATCGGATCGCAATCGGCCGGATCGTTGTTGGTGCAAACGTTGATGTTGGTCTCCCAGAAACGATAGAAGACCGGCGCGGCTCCGGGAAGTTCGGGATACCACCATCGATCGGCTTGGATCACGTCCGGCGCGAGGATGTCGCTGAGGCGCGCCTTCTGCGTGACGTGGCCGATCGGCGTTTCGATTCGCACCCAGTCGTCTTGCGAGATACCGAGACGCGCAGCGGTTTCCGGATGAATCTGCACGATCGGATGTGGGTACTTTTTTCTGAAGGCGGGCATCTGCTGCGAATGCTCGTGAAAGCCTTCGATCATGCGACCGCCCGTCGTCAGCACCATCGGATACTCACGCGCGAAGCGGCGGAAAATCTCGGGCTCCTGGTAATCGGGCAGCGAATCGATACCGGAGATCTCCAACAGTTGCGATTTGAGCTCGACTTTGCCGGAGCAAGTGCCGAAAATTTTAGTCGATTTGTCGGCGCTTGAAGCGGGCGCACCGATCCACGGCCCCTTCTGACTCGCCAGTTGGTTGAAGGTCAGGCCGGCCGGCAACAAACATTGATTCCAAAATTCTTCCGGCGTGTCGGGCCAATCCTCGCCGTGGCCGAGCCGCCGGCTCAGATCGCGCCACAACTCGTAATCGTTACGATGGCCGAATTCGGCGGGAATCGCAGCGCGATTCGCTGCGGCGTAGTCGCCGACGAAACCGAGATAAGCGTACGCGGTTGAGAAGAACGGCTTCTCCAGCCAGTGGCTCGCGGGTAGCAGATAATCCGCCATCTGACCGGTCGGCGACTTGAACAGATCGTGCACCACCAACAGCTCTAGGTTCGGGTTGCGAAGCGCTTCGGCCACGGCCTTCGCGTTAGCGCTGGCGCCCAAGGGATTATGATGCTGCACGAACAGCGCGGTTACCGGGTACGGCTTGCGCGTAGTGATAGCGTCCCACAGGCTCACCTCGTGAGCGCTCACGGTCCAGCTCAGCAAATTGCGCTTGCCGTTCCAGGCGCGGGCGAGCGCGTCGTCGAGAAGACCGTAGGCCTTGCCCAGCACCGGGAAGCGCTCGGCCCCGAGACGCTTGCTGCGCTGCGCGGGCGCAAGGCGCGCAGCCGCGATGGCGTCGCCATTTGCGAGAATCTTGCTGGGCGGTCCGCCCATCCGATTCGACCCGGGCTGATCGAGGTTGCCGGTCATCGCGACGATCGACGCGAGCGCGCGGGCGCCTTGCACTGCGGTGCGTCCGATCTGGCAGAGTCCGTTTCCGGCTGACATAAGGGCCGGCGACTGACTCGCGAACGTCCGCGCCGATTCGATAATCAGATGTTCCGACACTCCGGTCAGCCTGGCGACGCGCGCCGGTCCGTATTCTGAAGCGCGCTCGGTGAGTTCCTTGAAGCCGACGGTATGCTGCTTGACGAATTCGTGATCGTATAGGTCCTGATTGATGATGACGTTGATCCATCCCAGCGCGAGCGCGCAGTCGCTGCCGGGCCGAAGCTGGAGCCAGAGGTCGGCCTGTTGAGCCTCGCGTGTGCGCAGCGGATCGACCACGATTAGCTTGGTGCCTGCGCGCCTGGCCGCGACCATCTGCGACCATAAGAGCGGCGCCGAAGCTGAAGGACGCATCCCCCATAGCGCGATGCACTTGGTGACGCCCGGCACCGGGTAGGTGTAGACCGTAGGGCCGAATCCGTAGGTGAGCGCTTCGGCGATCGTGGTCGGGCCGAGGCAGATTTTGTCCTGGCCGACCGCATTCGGACTGCCGAAAATATTCAGAAATCTTTCGCCGAGACCCCAGTCGGCTCCGTGAAAGGTGCCGAAGGTCATCGCGACCGTCTCGGGTCCGTGTTGCTCGCTCAAATCACGGACTTTGGCCGCGATTTCGTCCAGCGCCTGATCCCATTCAATCCGCTGCCACTTGTCTTCGCCGCGACGGCCGATTCGCTTGAGCGGCCAATGCACGCGCGCGGGCGAATAGTGCAGCTCAGATGCCTCGACACCCTTAATGCAGACAAAGCCCTGGCTTGAAGGATGTTCCTTGTCACCCGCGATATTGGTTATGCGGCCGTCCTCGATATCGACCAGGATGCCGCACTGCTGCGAGCATCCACAGCAAACCACCGGTTTAGTTTCTTTAGTCATAATGAAAATCTACTTTCATTATTAGCTTGGTTGGGCGATTAAGCGAAGAGCCGTCGCGCTCGCAAGACGCCGTGCGAAAGCGGCTTTGGAAACGACTCGCCGGCGATGGTATACGAAAAAAGGCGCAGTATCGTGTCTCCGCCAACATCATAGGAGCGAAATATGGATCTGATTATTCGCAACGGCACGATCGTCACCGCCGACGCGGTCTACACCGCAGATGTCGGTATCGAAGGCGGCAGCATAAAGCAAATCGGTCAGGGACTCGGGACCGCGGGCAAGACTATCGACGCCACCGGAAAGCATCTGTTTCCCGGCGGCGTGGACGCTCATACTCACGTCGATTTCAGCCTGATCGGGCGGCAAGGGGTCGAGGACTTCTATTCGGGCACGTGCGCGGCGGCGGCCGGTGGTATCACGACGATCATCGATTACGCTTTGCCCGAGCCCGGCCAGACGATCCAGGGCAGTCTCGAAACGTGGCACAAGAAGGCCAAGAGCAAGGCGGTTATCGACTATGCGTTTCATCCGGCGATTTTCGAACCGAATGACAAGATAATCGACGAGATGGCCGATGCGGTTGCCGACGGCTACACCAGTTTCAAGATGTTCATGTTCGGCTTCGCGCGTTTCGACGAGCAGATCGCTCAGTATCACAAGGCGATCGCGCGCGCAGGCAAGCTCGGCGCGATCAGCAATATCCATTGCGAGGACAATTGCCTGCTGACCTTTGCCAGCGCGAAGTTTACCGCGGAGGGCAAGTTCGGCGTGCGATATTTCGCCGATTCGCGGCCACGTTCGGCCGAGGGATTGGCGGTGCAGCGTGCGATCGCGATGGGGCGAATCGCGGACGCACCGATTTACCTTGTGCACTTGTCCTGCCAGGAGGCGCTGGAGCCGATTCGTGAGGCGCGCGCGAACGGTCAGATCGTTTACGGTGAGACCCGGCCCATCTATCTGCACGCGTCGCGTGAGCGGCTGGAGGAGCCTGACGGCGAACGCTTCATCAGTTGGCCGCCCTTGCGCGAGGCGAGTCAGCAGAAGATTTTGTGGGACGGGTTGCGCGACGACAATCTGCAGACCGTCGCGACCGATCATTGCGGCTTCAATCTCGAGCAGAAGAAAACCGGCAAGACGGTTGACGAGCTGCTGCCGGGATTTCCGAATCTCGAGACCGAGCTTGCGATGCTTTACTCGGAGGGCGTGAGAAAGGGCCGGCTGTCGCTGCAGCGCTTCGTGCAGGTTACGTCGACCAATCCGGCGAAGCTGTTCGGCATCTTTCCGCAAAAAGGCACCATCGCCGCCGGTTCCGATGCCGATATCGTGATTTTCGATACCAACAAAAACATGACGATCCGGCACAAGGACATGCATTCGAACGCCGACTACGAGCCGCACGAAGGCTTCCAGGTGACCGGATGGCCGGTGCAGGTGCTGTCGCGCGGTGAGGTCGTGGTGGAGAACGGCAAAATTTTGGGGCAGGGCGGTCGCGGCAAACTGCTCAAGCGCAATCGTTTCACGCCGCTTTAGGAGCGCAGCCGAAAACGACTATGACGAACCTAACCGTCGACGTCGGCCATGCCGTCGCCAATCAGACCCCGGCGATGGTGGGCCATAACGCCTTCACTCAGGATCCGGTGCTGATAGAGGCGCTGGAGCGCGAAGGCGCCGGATGGGCGCACGATCGATGCGCGGAGTTCGGAGCGATCGTGGCGAGCGAGCGAGTCGCCGAGTTGGTGCGTCTCGCGAACAAGCACGTACCGGAGCTTCGCAGCTACGATCGCTTCGGGAATCGGATCGATTTCGTGGAATTCCATCCCGCGTATCATGCGCTGATGGCGATGGCGTTTGGCGCGGGCGTGCACAGCTTCGCCTACAACGCGAATCGGCCCGGCGGACACGTCGCGCGCGCAGCGCTCAGCTATTTGTGGAATCAAGCCGAGAACGGCACCGGATGTCCGACCTCGATGGCTTATGCGGCGATCGGAGGTTTCGCGCGCTCGCCGTGGCTCGCGGGTGAATGGCTGAAAAAGGTGTCGGCGCAGGACTACGATCCGGCGTTCAAACCGATCTGTGACAAGCGCGCGGTGACCGTCGGCTATGCGATGACGGAAAAGCAGGGCGGCTCGGACTTGCGCGCGAACACCACCGTCGGGCGGCGAATCGGGCGCGAAGGCGAATCCGATCTCTACGAGCTGACCGGTCACAAGTGGTTTTTCTCGGCGCCGATGAGTGACGGTTTTTTTACCACTGCGCAAACCCAGCACGGGATCTCTTGCTTCTTCGTGCCGCGATGGAAGCCCGACGGCGCGCGCAACCGCTTCTTCCTTCAGAGGCTCAAGGACAAATGCGGTAATCGTTCCAATGCGTCGAGCGAGACTGAATTCGAGGGCGCGTGGGCGGTGCTGGTCGGCGAGGAGGGGCACGGCGTCCGCACCATCCTGGAATCCGCAGATTACACCCGCCTTGATTTTGCGATCGGATCGGCTGCCCTGATCCGGCAGGCGCTGAATCTCGCGACGTTCCACGCGCAGCATCGCGAGGCTTTCGGCAAGCGCTTGATCGAGCATCCGATGATGAAAAATACGCTGGCCGATCTCGCGCTTGAATCGGAAGCGGCGACGGCGCTCGCGATGCGGCTTGCGGGTGCGATGGATCGTTCGGAGCAAGACGAATCGCAGCGCCTCCTGACCCGGATTCTCACTCCGGTGGCGAAATACTGGAACTGCAAGCGCGCGCCGCTGGTGGTCGAGGAAGCGCTCGAGTGTATCGGCGGCAACGCCTATATCGAAGAGCATCCGATGGCGCGGCTTTATCGCGAGGCGCCGATCAACACCATCTGGGAAGGCACCAGCAATATGATGTGCATGGACGTGGTGAGATCCGTCGAACGCATGCCGGGGGCGCTCGACGCTATCCTGGATGAGATCCGGCTCGGCGCATCTGCCGATTCGAGAATTGGCGGATGGGCGAGCGAGATCGAGCGGATCGCTCGCGATCCGGAGATCGCTGCGCAGCAGGCGCGGCGATTAACCGAGATGCTCGCGCTCGGAGTGCAAGCCAGCGTGATCGTGCGCCACTCGACCAGCGCGGTCGCGTCAGCATTCATCGAAACGCGGCTCGATAAGCGTTCGGGGCGCACTTTTGGCGCGATCGAAGGTGAGCATGATTTAGACGCGATCGTTCGGCGCGCGTCGCTCGGCGCAGCTCCCGCTTCGAAGCGGCTGGCGCTCGAGAGTCGCGGCCAGTTGGCCAAGTCCGTTGACGAAGTTACGCAGCGCGCAGTGGAAGCGACCGGCCTGATTCCTAATACCGCTGAATCAGCGATACGGCGCTAGGGCGTTACCTGCCCGTCGACGAAATCTTCGATCGCGCGCGCCAGCAGTTCCGGCCGCTCCAGAAGAATGTGGTGATGAGCCTGCGGGATCGTCACCATCCGCGCCATCGGATTTGATTCAACCGCACGATGCATCGCGTCGGCGGTCATGATTCTACTGCGCTCGCCGCGCACCAATAAGATCGGCGCATGCACGGCGCTGATCGCACCCAGGGCGTCGAGTCCGTCTCCGCCGAAGAAGGTCTCGCGATCGAACTTCAGCGTATAACGTGCATCCGGTAAGCGGGCGAGGCTGTGCTCGGCGATAGCGGCGACGACGTGCGCGGGAACATCGCCTTCCCGCGGCATCAGGCGAAATCGCGCCTTGGCGGTTTCCAAATCCGGGTAAATGACGACCGGCAACCCGGTCAGGCGGCGCAGAAATTGGTCGCGCCTGGGACTCGAAGTGAGCGCCGCATCGACCACGATCAGTGCGCGGACCGCTTCGGGATGGAGCTTCGCAAACGCCAGCGAGACCATTCCGCCCATGCTGTGGCCGACCACAATCGCGGGCTCGAGGCCGCAGTGCTTGACGAAGCGGCTGACATCATCGGCGTAGTCTTCCGGACGATATTGCGGCGGATCGACCGCCTGGCTATCGCCGTGACCGCGCTGATCGAGCGCCAACAGCCGGAACTTCGGCGCGATTGACTCGGCGAGCGATTGCCACCACCAGGCATTAGCTGAATTGCCATGCAGCAGGACAAGCGTGCGGCTGCCGCGCGGCTGCCATTCCAGATAATGCAGCCGGGGCGTGCCCTCGACGAAGCGGCTTACAGGAGAGCTCATACCGTGGACGAGCGTGCGAGGAGTCGCGGCTAAATCGATCCGGCAGCTTTGCAACAGGGCACTTTCGTGCCACGATTTAGGTACGGAAAACCCATCCTGCTATGCCTCCGCCGAGTCTCCCAAAATCGATTGCCGGCCTCGCCGCGTTGATCATCCTAGCCGCCGGAGCTTGCTGGGGCCAAGAGTCTTCCAATCGCGCGAAGGCCCACGCCTTGGTCGACGCCGCAATCCAGATGACCGATAGCAATCAGGCAGTAAAGCTGCTGTGGCAGGCTACCGATATCGATCCGACGCTGAATGAGCCGTACATTTATCTGGGGCTGTTCTACAATTCGCGCGAAGACTTCAACAAGGTGGTCGAGGTTTACGAGAAGCTGATCAAGTATCAGCCTAAAGAGGTCAGTGCCTATCTGAATATCGGCGAAGCCTACATGTCGCTGTCGCCGCCGAATTATGATGGCGCTCTTGCCGCTTATAGAAAGGCCTACCAAACCGATCCGCAGTCGTCTTTCGCTGCGCTTCGTATCGGCCAGATTCTCGCGCATCAGGGGAATCGAGCGGAAGCAGAGCGTTTCCTGAAGCAAGCCAGCGCCGATACCGCCAAGAATGCAACCGTAGCAGCCGAGGCGCAAAAAGAGCTTCGTCAGTTGGGCGTGTTCTGACTCAGGGATTACCCTGGTCCGCGCGGCGCTGGTCAGCGGGACTGGCGAAGTTGTGGTCGAACACGACCTGCTGCTCGGGAGTCAGCGAGGCACGGATCTGCTCGCGGGCGTGTCGCAGCAATTGGCGGCGCTGGCGGCGAAAGTCGCCGCGCAACTCTTCAATCTTGTCGCGGGTCTCGAACAGGATATCCTCGACCTGTTCATGCTGAGCGGGAGTGAGCTTGAGGACGCGATCCATCCGCCGCACGATTCCTTCCCCTGGGATGTGAATCCACTGATAGCGGTACGCCACTGAGCTGATCGCGAAGCCAACCAGAATGCCGGCCGCTACGAGAAGGCCCATCAGGGCTAGGTTTAATCGTTTAGGTTCCACCAAAAAGGTTCCGACCAGTCCACCCGAATTTGGCCGTGCTCCCTCAGCAGGCCGCGCCTGCGACGCATCGAAGGGTACCATCGTCGGGCACGTAAATGAATGAGGCTACCCCGCCATCGACAAATCGAACGGGCTGGCCGGGGCCGGAGGCGCCACCTCACCGACTGCGTCCTGCGGGCTCAACGCCTCATCCAAAGTTTCCGTCGGTGAAACCACCGCCAGATAAACCGCGACCGTCGCCGCCATCGCCAACGTTGCTACGGCGGTAGCCGCCCACCATAGACGTGGCGCCGGAGCGGTAGGTGCCGGCAACCGCGACGCCTCGTTATTAGAAGAGGTTACCGCCGGCCGTGACTCCGAGTGCAGCACCGGAGCGGTCAATGCGAATACGCGGAACGCATGGTCGCATCCGGCGCAACCCTTCAAATGCCCCAGCAGTTTCTGGCGTCGTTCCTCCTCGACGGTTCCGCGCCAGAACTCGGCGAATTGATGTCTTACTTCAAAGCAGTCCACTTCTCGACCTCGTACGACGGCCTTCCAGGATTCGCTCGGCCTGCTTGCGCAGCAGCCGCCGCGCCCGGAAAGCTCTGATTTTTACTTTTGCCTCACTCCATCCCATGTGAGCCGCAATCTCAGCGACACTTAAATCCTCGCTGTCCTTTAGCACCAGGACCATCCGGTCTTCAGGTTTGAGCATCGCGAGCAGCCGATGCGCCAGATTGTGAGCTTCATTGCGCTCTTCGGCAGCGGCAACGATCTGTTCCGGGGTCGCGTCGCTCACCAAGTCCAGCCAGGAGCACTCCGACGGGCTGAAGCTCCCGACCAGCTCTTCAGGGCGCCGCTGGCGCCGGCGCAGTTCGTCATAACAGACGTTAATCACGATAGCGCGCAACCATCCGGCAAACGGCATCTCCGCGCGATAGCTCGCAAGCCCGCTGAACGCCTTGGTGAAGCTCTCTTGCGCGAGATCGCGCACGATTTCGGGGTCGCGGAAAAAGCGATGGCACAGGTTGTTTACGTACCTGCGATGGCGCGAGGCCAGCTCAGCAAAAGCTGAACCATCGCCGAGCAGCGACTCGGATATTAATTCGGCGTCGGAGCGCGTCGTTTCCTGGCTCCGATCCGGTTCGAACCCTTCGGAAGCCACAGCAAACACTAAATTAGCATACGTCGAGAGTCTTTCTAGGTTACAGGCACTCGAGCGAAGAGCGGTATTCATAGCGTCGACCGTATGAAAAAGCTCCAGAAAGCATGTCTTTTCTAAACAACGCTAGATATACGCGTCGACCCGGGTTTGCGTTTCAAGCAGAGAAGCGGAACGGGCGCCCCCGAGGGGGCGCCCGTT
>DATJOQ010000275.1:0-11792 GCA_035506935.1 Binataceae bacterium (SeqCode)
CATTTCGTGGTTCATCGGCTCTCGCGACGCCGACGCGGCTTACGCTTTCATGACGGATCTCGCGGGCAGGCTCGCAAACCGCGTCCAACCTACATCCGATGGACATAGCGCGTATTTGAGCGCTGTCGATGCCGCGTTCAGCTTTGGTCCTGGTGTCGCCTATGCGCAATTGGTGAAGATTTACGGAAGCGCGCCCGAAGCGGAGAAACGCTACAGCCCTCCAGTTTGCTTGGGCGCGGAGCGTCATGAGATTCGCGGCAATCCTGATCCGGCTCACATCAGCACTAGCTATGTTGAACGCCAGAATCTCACGATGCGGATGCATATGCGCCGCTTTACGAGACTGACAAACGCCTTCTCTAAGAAGTTCGAGAATCATTGCCACATGGTGGCGCTGTACACTGCGTGGTACAACTTCGTGCGAATCTACAAGACGCTAAGAGTTAGCCCAGCGATGCAAGCTGGCGTAGTTGAGCGGCTTTATTCTTTCGAAGATTTGGTCGGAATCGTAGACGAGTGGGAAGCGACCGAGAAATCCAAATCGAACTGAGACACTACCGAAAAAAGCGCCGGGACAGAATCATCGGCCCACAGACGTCTGTGCCTTATCCCTCGATTCCCGCCAACGTCCGCGCGTAGGCCGCGACGCTCTTGAAGTCGTACTCGCGATACGCCTGCAGCTTCTCCGCCTCGAAGCCGCCTTCGGCGTGTACCGCCAGCACTTCCTGGTAGGCGCCGTAATCGGAGGCGGTCAGGTCCGCGATCATATTGATCAGCCGCAGACGCCGCTCGGCGTCGAAGCCTTTGCGCCCGCCCAGATACTTCAGCACGTATTCGCGCGTGGCCTCGCTGGTCAGGTCCTCGGCCGCCGGCGCGGTCACCAGGATTCCGCCGCTTAAGTCCTGAACGATCTGCACCGCCTGATGGTAATTGTGGGCGAACTGATATTTCGCGACGTTGGTCAAAAGCGTATTCGGCACCGCGATCCCGTGCTCGATCGTGCAGGTGTCGGCGGCGCGCTCGATCATCCCGCGTACCGTGGTGTGATAGACCGCAAGATGGGTCAGTTTGTCGCGCACGTGACCTGCGGCGAGAATCCCGTTGGCTTCCGCGACCGCATAGGCCGCGCCCGCCAACGCTTCCATCAGCGGCAGCTTGTAGGAAACCGCGGTGAAGCGATGGAAGCGGACGAAAGTCAGCGCGAGCAAGCCCGCGAACTCGACCTCGCCTTGCAAAAAGATCCGATCGTTGGGCACGAACACGTCGTCGAACACCGTCAGCGTTTCCATCATCTTGTGACGCGCGCTAATCGGATGCTCGATCGGGTCTTTCTTGGCGCTGCCGTGCGTCGCCGCGATCATCTTGACTCCGGGCGCATTGGCCGGAACCGCGAAGGCGACCGCGTAGGCCTTGTCCTCGGGCTTCATCGCACGAGTGGGCAGCACCACGATTTCGTTGCTGTTGGTCGAGACCGAGGTGTGGATTTTCGCGCCGCGAACCACGATCCCGTCTTTGCGCTCCTCGACGATTCGCACGTAGTAGTCGGGATGCTCCTGGGCGCCGGGGCCGAGCGAGCGGTCGCCTTTGACGTCGGTCTGCGCCACCGCCATCGCGAGGTCATTGTCGCGGCAGTA
Source organism: Binataceae bacterium (SeqCode) (assembly GCA_035506935.1). Classification (GTDB taxonomy): domain Bacteria; phylum Desulfobacterota; class Binatia; order Binatales; family Binataceae; genus DATJOQ01. The sequence goes on from DATJOQ010000275.1 coordinate 1,635, forward strand.
GCGATGGTATTTTTTGATGCGCTCGAGGTATTCGGGTTTGCCTTTGGCGGCGAGCTGGCTGCCGATGATATTCAGCGCGAGCAGCGCGTCGGTGCCGATTTCCTTGATCAGGATGACCAGGGTCGCGGCCTCGCGGGTTGAAGCAGCGATCAACTCGCTGCGCTTGTGCAGGTCGGCGCCGTTCTTGGGCAGATGGTAATAGCGGCTGTATTCTTCGCCGCCCTCGCGCACCACCGCGAGCTCCCGATAGCGCGGATCTTCCGCCATCCGGTAATCGATCGAGGCGTGCTCGACCGCGATTCCGATCACCGGATGGGTATTGACGTCAGCGACCTTCTGGCCGCGGAAGAAAACCGCGCGCCCGTCCTTCAGCGAGTTTTTGTACTGCTCGACCGTCCTGAGTGGCATCTATTCCTTGGTTCCCCCGTGGAGAATTTACGGCCTGATATGCGCCGTTTGTTTATTGCGCGTCACTATAAGAGCAGACCCCGGCGGTGTCCATCCCGCGCTTTGCCGCCGTCGCGCCAACGCGTATATCATCGGGCTTTGCGCACGCCACTGGTTTGACGGTGTGCGAAACTGACGATCGCGAGAGATGGTGAAAGCGAAAAACAAGCGACAGCCAAAGCGGGCGCCGAAGCCCGCCGCCAAGGTTGAATTACCGGCGCTCAAACCGCTTCGCGTGCTGGTGGCCGGCGAGATAATTCTCGACCGCTATCTGTGGGGCGAAGTCTCGCGTATCTCGCCCGAGGCTCCGATTCCGATTCTCAAGGTCAAGCGCCGCGAGGAAAAACCCGGCAACGCGGGTTTCGTGATGGCGAATTTGCGCGCGCTCGGCGCGGAAGTCAGCGCGCTCAGCGTGATCGGCGACGATCGCAACGGGCGGATGCTGACCGAGGTGCTGACCGATCTTGGTGTCGACACGCGCGCGATCGTGACCGACCCCGATCGGCCCACGATCGTAAAGGAGCGAATGCTTGGCTCGGTACAATCGGCGCATCGCGGCACCCAGCAACTGCTGCGCGTCGACGACGAGGACTCGAGCCCGCTTGGTCCGGCGATCGAGCGCGAGTTGAAGGAGCGCCTCAAGCAGGAGCTCAAGCGCGTCGACGGCGTGCTGATCTCGGACATCAACAAGGGCGTGCTGACGCCCGCGCTGACCGCCGCGATTATCGAGGGCGCGCGCCAGCGCAAAATTCCCGTGATGGTCGATCCGCGGCTGACCGCGGATTTCTCGCTCTATCGCGGGGCGACTGCGCTCACGCCGAATCGCTACGAGAGCGAGATCGCGACCGGGCTCAAGCTCAACGATCGCGACGAATGGCGCGCGGCGGCGGAAACGATGGTGCGAAAGCTGAGGCTCGAAGCCTGCCTGGTCACGCTCGATCGCGACGGGATGTACCTGGCGGAGCGCGGCGGCGCCGACACTTATATTCCGACCACGCCGCGCGAGGTCTACGACGTAACCGGCGCGGGCGACGTAGTGCTGGCGGTGTTCGGCTTGTTTCGCATCGCCGGACTGAGCTTCTCGTCCGCGGCGGCGCTCGCGAATCTGGCCGCCGGTATCGAGGTCGGCAAGCTCGGGACGGAAGTAATTTCGCGCGACGACCTGGTCCGCGCGCTGGATCAGAAACCCGACGGCAGCGAGCACAAGATCGTATCCACCGAAGAGCTTCCCGCGATTCTCGAACGTCATCGCCGCGCCGGCCTAAGGATCGTTTTCACCAACGGATGCTTCGATCTGCTGCATCCGGGCCATCTGCAGTTGCTGGGCTTCGCGCGGGCGCAGGGCGATATTTTGGTGGTGGGCCTCAACAGCGATCGCAGCGTGCGCGCGATCAAGGGCGACAGCCGCCCGATTTATCCCGCTTCTGATCGCGCGCGTATCCTGGCCGCGCTCGAGAACGTGAACTACGTGATCATCTTTGACGATCCGCGCGCGGAAAAGATCATCCGGCACGTGCGTCCCGATATTCTGGTCAAGGGCGAGGACTGGCGCGGCAAGACGGTCGACGGCGCGGAGTTCCTGGCGACGTACGGCGGACGCGTCGCGCTGGCGCCGCTGCTCGAGGGACATAGCACCACGCGCGTGGTGGAACGATTGCGCAACGATCGCTGATCGTCTCATTTGTCATCTTGAAAAACGCTGGACGCCGCCTTCCTTTGTCATCCTGTATATGGGCGGTCAAGGGAATTTATTCCGAACGAAGTGGGGAATCCCGGAATCTGGCGTTTACTTAAGCGCGAACGTTCGCTTGCGGGATCCCTCGCTTCGCAGACTTCGCTCGGGATGACAAAATTGCCGGGCTGCAGCGGAAATACGCCGACACCGCGTCACGTCTGCGAACCGGCCTTGCTGCGCGCCATCAGCCTGCTGGTGAAGCGGCGCAGTTCCGGCATATCCATCCAGTACGCCAGCCCGAAATAGATTGCGCCGTAAACCGGCAGCACCGCCACTCCCGATAATCGCGGCCCGTGCGCGGCGAGCAACACCTTAATCGCGTACGCCGCCACCGACGCCGCGATCGCCATCCCCCACAGCCGCATCACGAACGTGCGATCGATCCCGGTCTCTCCGATTCGCCGATTAAGGCTCGCGCGCAGCATCGCGAACTCGATCCATCCGGCGACTCCCGCCGACGCGGTCAATCCTGCAACGCCCCATCGCTGCGCGATCCCGATCATCGCGGGCAGCGGAATCGCGCAGAAATATCCGAGCGCGATGGTGAGCGCGACGCGGATTATCGCGAACTTGAGCGGCGTGCGCGTGTCCCACAGCGCGTAGAAAGCCGACGAATAAAGCCGCCCCATCGTCACCGCCAGCAGCCCGACCGACGAGCCCGCCAGCACGGCCCATACGTAGACCGCGTCGGCGTGCGTGAAATGGCCCGATTGAAACACCACGCCCGCGATCACGTCGCCCAGGAACAGGAACGCCGCCGCCGAGGGCACCACCAGGAACGAGATCTGGCGGAGCCCGGCGTTCAGCCGGCCGCGCAGCATCGCCGCGATCTCGCTCGATGCGCCGGTCGCGCGCGACATCCCGGGCAGCTCCGCCGCCGCCACCGCCATCCCGAACAGGCTCACCGGCAGCATGTAAAGAATCTGCGCATAGTTGAACGCGGCCACCGCACCGGTCGGCAGCAAGCTCGCCAGCAGATTGTCGACATAACTGCTCACCTGCACCACGCCGCGGCCGGTCACTACCGGAACGAAATTTTTGAACACGGCTTTCAGCAGATTGCGCACGCGCGCGAGGCCGAGCCTTGCGCCACCGACCAGCGCGAGAGTTTGCGGCAACTGCACCGCGACCTGCAGCACGGCGCCGACCACCGCGCCCCACGCCACGATTATCGCGAGACGATCCTGTCCGCGATACGCTCCCCAGAAAATCAGCGCGCCGATAATCGCGAGGTTCCACGCAACCGGTGCGGTGTATGACGCGAAAAATCGATGGTGGCTGTTGAGCACGCCCAGGCACCAGGCCGACATCACCAATAACCCGGCGCCGGGGAAAAGGATTTGCACCAGCCTGATCGTGAGCTCGCGCTTGGCGCCGTGAAATCCCGGCGCGATCGCGTCGATAAGATAGGGCGTCGCGAGCACGCCCAGCAGCACCAGGATCGATACCGTCAGACTCAGGATTGCCGCCACCGTCCAGGCCAGACGATTCGCGGTATGCTCGTCGCCCTCGCCGAGCGTTTTGGCGTAGACCGGGATGAACGACGCCGACAGCACGCCTTCGCCGAACAGGTTTTGCAGGATATTCGGGATGCGGAAGGCGGCCTTGAACGCGTCGGCGGCATCCGAGTTGCCGAAGTAGTGAGCGAAAATGCTTTCGCGCACCAGCCCCGTGATGCGGCTTAGAAGAATTCCGGCCGCGACCACGTCGGCCATGCTGCCGATCGAATGCGCCGGGCTTTTGTTCGCCGCGCCGGCGGCGCTGGTCTCGGATACGATGGCTGGTTCGGGCAACTCAGTTTCCGCTTGCAAGGTGTTGCTGCATTCGGTTCGAGTATAACGGCGCGAGGCCCAGGTTTGTAGCCAATCGCGGAAAGTCGGTCGCGGCCCGATCGCGCGATAGCAAAAGGTCGCGCGCAATCTTAAAATCATCTTACGATGGAGACTTAGCCGCGTGAGCTTCTCGCTTTACGTCCATATTCCCTACTGCGAATCGAAGTGCCCGTATTGCGATTTCAACTCGTACGCGGCCAAGGTCTGGCCCGAGCGGGATTACACGCAGGCGCTGATCGCTGAGCTCGAATGGCGGGTCGCGCAAGCGCCATGGGCCGGAGAATCGCTCAAGACGATCTTTTTCGGCGGCGGGACGCCGTCGCTGTTCGCCCCGTCATCGATCGCCGCGATTATCGATCGGGCGGCGCGGCTTTGCGGTATCGATGCCGACGCCGAGATCACGCTGGAGGCGAATCCCGGCACGGTCAATGCGGAAAAGCTCGCCGGGATGCGCTCGGCGGGCGTCAACCGGATAAGCTTCGGCGCGCAATCGTTCAATCCCGCGACGCTCAAATTCCTTGGCCGCATCCACGGGCCGGACGATACGCGTGCGGCGGCGCGTCTTGCCCATCGCGCCGGCTTCGAGCGTCTCAACCTCGATCTGATTTTCGCGATTCCCGGCCAGACGCTCGACGACGTCCGCTATGATATCGAGTCGGCTGCGGCGCTCGAGCCCGATCACATCTCGGCGTACAACCTGACCTTCGAAGAGGGCACCGCGTTCACCGCTGATCTGAAGCGCGGCAAAATCCACGCATGCGACAGCGATCAGCAGGCCGCGATGTACGCGCTGGTGCGCGAGCAACTCGCCGCGCGGGGCTATCCGATTTACGAAATCTCGAACTACGCCGCCGAAGGTCACGAAGCGCGCCACAATCTCACTTACTGGCGCGGCGAAAGTTATCTCGGACTCGGTGCGGGCGCGCACAGTTTCGCGCGCGAGGGCGCCGGGGGTCGGCGATGGTGGAACGAGCGGGGCCCGGCGCAATACATCAATCGTGCGATTGCCGATGGAGTCGCGGAAGCGGGCAGCGAAACGGTCGACGGAAGCGTCGCAGCAGGCGAGTTCGTCTTTCTCAATTTGCGGCTTCGGAGCGGCTTCGCGCTCGCGGACTTCGAGCGACGATTCGGCGCGAGTTTCGACCAGATTTTCGGGGCGCGCGCACGCACGATGGTCGAAGGCAGCCTGCTAATCCGTGAGAACGATCGCATTCGGCTGAGCGATCGTGGATTGGAAGTTGCCGATTCGGTGTTTGCGGAATTCGTTTAGCGCGCTCTCGAGGCGCGACGCCTGTCACTCGAAATTATCTTCGTTAGGAGCGCCGGAGGTGGAAGCGCCGCTCGATGATGCGGCCTTTGCTTGCGTCTTGCTCGAATCCTGCGACGAATCAGTGGCGGAATCTTTTTTCTCGGTTAGCTGGTAGCCCGAATACGCGAGACCGGGGATCGCCAGCCAGATACATCCGCTGCTGCTCGCAGCCATGCATCCGAGCAACACGATCAAGCCCAGGCGGCGCACGAAACGCGAAATGAACTCCTCAATCATGACGACTGAAGATCATTCTACATGACGGCGGTTTGATCGTATCGAAATTGTTTCGCGGATAATCCGCGCGATCCGCTATTCGAAATTGTCGTTGTTGTTCTTCGACGAATTCGCTTTGGTCGGGGGTTTGTCGGCTTCCTGGTCCGCTGCGGTGCCGGTATTTTTCTCCTCGATCTTCTCGTAGCCCGAGTAGGCGAGACCAGGAACCATCAGGGCCGGACATCCGCTGCTAATGGCGGCCAGCGAGAACAAAAGCAGAATTGAAACAGCTAATCGTGCGGCGCGCAAGATCGACCTCCCCTTCTCATCGGCAACCAAGGCACATCATGGCAACGGCGACTTTATTTACAACGCTGCGCGCAAGACGTCGACGATTCGGGCCGGCGTCGCCAGCCTGATGAACGCGCCCAATCGCGGTCCACGCTCCTGCCCGAGCATCACCTTGTACAGCAGCGGAAAAATCTTTCCCGGCTTGTCATAGAAGCGCCGGCCGAGTTCGTAGATCTGCTTTTCGATTTCCTCGGCACTGACGTTGTTGTTCGCTTCGAGATAATCGATCAGCGCTTGCACCTGCTCGCGCTCCTGTTCCGACGCCGGTGCATAGCGATGCTTGGTCGGCTCGATAAAGTCGCGATAGAAGTTCAGCGCGCATCCCATCAGCGTATCCGCGAGCGCGCGCGTCTCGGCGTCGGCGCCGAGCGCCGGATCGTAGCCGGTGAGATATTCCCAGATCAGGTCGCGATTCGACGTTCCCAGCGCACCGACCAGGTTCATGATCAATCCGAAGCTGACGTCTGAAGCGAAACGGCGCGAGCTGCCTTCTTGCAAGACGAATTCGAGCGGCGAATTATGGCGCACGGCGTCGGCCTCGGACGAATACGCGCGCAGATCGTCGAGATATTCATCGACGTATTGCGGGATCGCTTCGAGGAACAGCTTGCGGGCGCGCCGCGGATTCAGCATCAGGAAGTATTTCAGCACCTCGATCGGCGCGTAACGCTGCCATTGATCGACGCCAACGCCGCGTCCGACCGATTTCGAAACCTTGTGGCCTTCCTCGTCGAGGTACATCTCGAAGGCGAAGCCGAGCGGCGGACGAGCGCCGAGCACGCGCACGATCTGGCCCGAGAGCCGCGCCGAATCGATCAGGTCTTTTCCATACAGCTCATAGTCGACCCCGAGCACTTTCCATCGAAGCGCCCAGTCGACTTTCCATTGCACCTTGGCCAATCCGCCGAGCACGCTCTGCTCGCCCTTGAAGGCGCATCCGTGCGCGCCGCCGAAGGAGCGCTCGCACGAGAACTCGACGGTGTTGCGATCGGGATGATACGCGGTGACGCGGGTCGAATTGATCTGGCCGCACGACGGGCACAGCGGCATGAACGGCGACCATCCGGCACGATTTTCCTCGCGGAGCGTCGGCGCGACGATCGCGATAATCTCCTCGTGCTTGGCCATCACGAGGCGCAGGCCGTCGTCGAATTTTCCGCTCGAATACATTTCGCTCGAACGAATCAGTTCGTAGTCGACTTTGACAGGCTCGAGAAATTTGCCGAGGAGTGCGATCATGTGCTCGGAGAAGCTCGGGCAGCATCCGAAGGGGTCCGCGATGCGCGAAACGGGCTTGCCGGTATCGAGCGCGACGGTCTCGCGATTGGGCACGCTCTCCGGCACTTTACGCAGCCCATCCATGTCGTCGATGAATACGATCAGGCGCGAGCCGCGCGCCGGCTCGAGCAGGCTCAAGGCGTGGCGCACGTAGGAGGGGCGCAGCACTTCGCCCATCGTGCCGAGATGAGGCAATCCCGAAGGGCCGAAGCCGCCCGAGAAAATTACCTTGCGCGAGGGCTCGTAACTGGCGACGCGCTGAGCGAGCTTGCGCGCTTCTTCATAAGGCCACAGGGTAAGCTCGTTCTGATTTTCTACTGCTGCCTGGTTCACGATTCCTTGCCTTTGAGCACGCGCGCCACCGCCTCATGCAGCCACGGGTCGATCTGAAGATCGCGCATTTTCTCAGACGCCAGACGCAGCTTAACCCCGCAATTGGCGCAGATAAAGGCGTCCTGGCGAAATCCGCCGCGATCCTCGACCGACAGGCGCAGAAACCAATCCTCCATTGCGCGTTTACAAATCGCGCATCGTTCTTCGTTCATGGGTTCCATCGTGTTCATCAATGTTACTGTATGATCGCGCTGAAATGCGATGGACCAAGCATTGCTTGGTAGCCTATTCGTGGCCGAAGATGTAGAATCCTGATCGAACCCTGGCAGAACGAGAGTTTCATGCTTACCTTGTCTGGCGCTTGCTATTATTTGCTGGCGCTGCGCGACAAACAGCGCTAATCGTACATCGTGCTCTCGGCTTGCTGCTTAAACTATGGATCAACTCACTACCAAAGCTAAACTGAAGGAACTTCGCGCGCTGGTCGACGAAGACGACCGGATTGCGATCGTGCTCCAGGACGATCCCGATCCAGACGGTATTGCCAGCGCGATGGCGTTGCGCACGCTGTTAGGGCGCAACAAACTTACCACTCCGATTTTCAGCTTCGGCACCGTGTCGCGGCCGGAAAACCGGACGATGGTGCATCTGCTCGAAATTGAAATCGCGCTTGCGACCGAGCATGTGCTCGCCGAATTCAGCAAGATCGCGATGGTCGACGTGCAGCCGCCGTATTTTCATGGCCGGCTGCCGCGCGCCGATATCGTGATCGATCATCACCCCGGTTATACCTCCGGCAACGCTCCATTCGAGGACGTGCGTATCCGTTACGGAGCGACCGCCACGATCCTGACCGAGTATCTGATGGTGGCCGAGGAGCGCGTAAGCGAGCGCCTCGCGACCGCGCTGCTTTACGGTATCAAGAGCGACGCGCTGATGATGTCGCGACGGGTGACGGACGACGACCTTCAGGCGTTCACGCAACTGTATCCGCTGGCCAACTACAATCTGTTGCGCCGAATCGATCGCCCCGAGCTGCCGTTCAGCTTCGCCCGCATCCTGGCGCGCGCGATGAAGCGGCTGCAAATCCGCGACGGCCTCGCGGTGCTGCATCTGGGGCCGGTCGAGCGCGACGACCTGATCGTGCAGATGGCGGATTTCTGTTTGCAATTCGAATCGACCGAATGGGTCGCGGTGTCGGGCAAGCTTCACGGCAACCTGGTGATCTCGGTGCGCAATCACGGGATGGGCAAAAGCGCGGGTGAAGCCGTGCGCCATCTCTTCTCCGATATCGGCAGCGCCGGAGGCCATCGCAACATGGCGAAGGCCGTGATTCCGCTTGGCGCATGGCGCAAGCGTGAAGGCACCACGCGCGATCAGGCGATCGAAGTGCGTCTGCGCGATCTGTTCGCGGCTTATCTGGTCGAGGGCGAAGAGACCACCGACGGTCGCGTCGTCGAGCACAAGGCCGCGAGCTAGCGGCGGGAATCAGTTAAATCGAATCGTGATCGTGCTTTCGTTCCTCGTCTGCGAAAAACCAGCCTCCGTTCCTGCATCTCTTCTGGCGTTTACGCGCGGGTCGGTTCCTTCTATGGTGGGCTTGTGAATGCGGTGGAGGCGACGGTCGAGGTCAAGAATCGTCTGGGGCTGCATCTGCGTGCGGCGTCCAGCCTGGCCGAGACCGTGGGCAAATTCGAAGCTGCCGTGAGCGTCACCTTCGGCAAGGATCAGGTGAACGCCCGCAGCGTGACCGGGCTTATCATGCTCGGAGCCGCCAAGGGCAAGAAGCTCAAGATCAAGGCCGAGGGTCCCGACGCGCGGGAGGCGATGGCCGCCGTGCGTGCATTATTTGACAACCGTTTTGGTGAAGAATAAGTCGATATATCTCACGAGATTCGTGCGCGCCCGCGGCCGACACGTGTGGCCGAGCGCCCGAATTACGTGAAGTGGGCGATATTCCGACGCCGGCGTTGCAGGCTTAACGGCGTTCAACAAAGTGATTAACCTACGGCCCGGCCGGCTCGACGCCGGCTATTAATCAAGGAGCGGATGAATGCCGCTTAAAGATTTCGTTTTTACCTCGGAGTCGGTTTCCGAGGGCCATCCCGACAAGATGTGCGATCAGATTTCTGACGCCGTGCTCGACGCGCTGATCAAGGAAGACGCCAATTCGCGAGTGGCGCTGGAGAGCCTGGCCAAGACCGGGATGATCGTGCTGGCGGGTGAAATTACAACCACCGCCAAGCTCGATTATGGCGATATTGTACGGGACACCGTGCGCAGTATCGGCTATGTCGATTCGGCGATGGGATTCGATGCCCGCAGTTGTGCGGTGCTCACCGCGATCGAGCGCCAGTCGCCCGATATCGCGCAAGGGGTCGAGCAGAAAGAACAGGGCGCGGGAGACCAGGGCCTGATGTTCGGCTTCGCCTGCAATGAGACGCCCGAGTTGATGCCGCTGCCGATCTCACTGGCGCATCGCCTGATGGAATATCTCGCCAAGGTGCGTAAGGAAAACAAGTACGACTTCCTGCGCCCCGACGCCAAAAGCCAGGTCACGGTGCGCTACGTCGGCGGACAACCGGTCGGCGTCGACGCAGTGGTGATCTCGACCCAGCATACGCCCGAAGTTTCGAACGAGACGCTGCGCGAAGCGA
>DATJOQ010000276.1:0-6822 GCA_035506935.1 Binataceae bacterium (SeqCode)
GTCTGTTAACTCCTCGTGGGGATAACACAGTCAGATTGTCAACGCAACAGGGAGTCATATCCTGTTAACACCGAGATTTGGAGGGTTCGTGTGGCGTTTGCGATTTTAAACTAACGATGGCAGAATGCATGGAATCTTTGCTCAAGGAGTCGCGCCGGTGGGTAGGGGGTCGGACTCAAATATCGAGACGTTCGTTGGCAGCGTTCTAGCGAACGCTCCTGCGGCCGGTGCTACCGAACTGGCGGCGTGGCGCAAGCCGGAAAAGTCGTTTCGCAGGCTGATCCGCCGTGATTATGTGCGCGATGTGCGTCGCAATTTGAGTTACCGCCAGCTGCTTGAACTGCTTGCGGCAACCGACGCCGTCCTGCCCGATCTGAACCGCAAGCCACTGAACGTGATGCCGATTAAGCAGCAGGCACAGCTTGCCGCCGGCCTCGGGTTGCACTTCAAGGCGTCGCCGCGGACGGGTACTGAAGGACTCGCGCTGCGCGGCTTCTATGTGAATAAGTTACAGCGCGTGCTGAAGCGGCCGTTAATTTACGTCAACACAGCCCATCATCCGGTGGCAGTTTCTACCACTTTTTGTCACGAGCTGGGTCATCATTTCGCAACCGCGATCTTGCGCCCGCGTGATCAGAAAGTGCATCTGTTCTTCGACGCCGACTATTCGGAGCATCTGGACGATCCGGGCGAACTGGCAGCCGACGTGTTGGTAAGTCTGGCGGGCTATCCGAGACCGGTGGCAGACAAGATCTTTGCCGAAAGCTCTGGTCTGGGACTAGTCGCCAGTACTAAGAATCTGACCGATGCCGCCTTTAGCGAAATTCATGCCCATTTGAAGAAGGTCTACGCGCTCGATTTGAAATCAGGTGTTTCGCCGCGTCAACGGCTGAACTACCTTTCGGGAATGATTCATTACGCCAAGTTGCGATGGGCGTTACTTGCTGAGTACGACGTGTGAGAAGAAGCCTCATATGGGAAAAACAACGCAGGTGAGAAAAACTCTAGGCCAGGTGCTGAAGCAGCAACGCCTGTCCCTGGACCTAACGCAGCGTGAGCTGGCGATTCGGTTGGGTGTAAAGGCGAGTCATATCGCCTACCTCGAAGCGAATCGACGCCGGCCTTCGCTGTCCCTGTTGAGTCGTCTGGCGGACGTCCTCGGACTTAAGAAAGAGCCTTTGTTTTTGCTCGCTCATCCCGAGGCACGCGAGCTGATAGGCGCTCAGCGCGAACCCGCGCGCCGCAACGAAGATCGCAAGCAGGCCTGGCGAAGCTTCGTCGCGAACAAAGCGCTGCTCCAGCGTCATGCGGTAAAACCCCGCGAACTGCAGGTACTATCCCATATCAATCTGCTCGGCGAAGTCGCTGCACCACGCCACTTTCTCTTCATCCTGAATTCGATCCGGCAAGCCGTAGAGGAAGAATAGCCGACAGTAGTATCAGCCGGCCCCGACCGCGGCGCTGACGTCGCCAGAAGTAATCACGGGCGCCGAGCTTGCGATCAACGGCCCGGTCACGCCGTAAACCGTGGGCTCAGCACGCACTTGTCGAATCGATTCCTGATCGATAGCGTTCCCGGGAGATGGATCGCGCGGCGGCAATCCGGATCGGCACCTCCGGCTTCAGCTATAAAGAGTGGCTGGGGAGTTTCTATCCGCCAAAGCTGGCGGGCAGCAAGATGCTCGCGTTCTACGCCGAGCGCCTGCCAACGGTGGAAATCAACTATACCTTCCGCCGCATTCCGCGCCCCGAACAATTGCAGGGATGGGCGGCGCAGACGCCCGAGGGCTTTCGCTTCGCGCTGAAGGCGCCCGAGCGTATCACTCATCATGCGCGGCTGAAGAACGCCGACGCCGATTTGACCAGATTTATCGCGAGCGCGTTGGCGTTGGGTGTGAAGCTCGGACCGGTGCTGTTTCAGCTTCCGCCCGGATTCAAGCGTGATATCCCTTTGCTGAACGACTTTCTTCTCCTGCTCGACCGACGGCTGACAGCCGCCTTCGAGTTTCGCGACAAGAGCTGGTTCGATGATTCGATGCTGGAGGCTTTGCGCGCCAAGGGCGCCGCTCTATGTATCGCCGAGAGCGATAAGCTGGCGAGCCCGATCGAGCGGACCGCGGATCAGGTTTACGTGCGGCTCCGCAGGGAGTCCTACGACGAGCAAGCGCTTCGGGATTGGTCGAAACGACTGCTCGGTTTCGCCAACGACGGGGCCGAGGTCTTCGTTTACTTGAAGCATCAGAGCGCCGCTCCAGGATTCGTCGCTCAATTGCAGGAATTGGTGGGCGAGGCGGCGCGCGCTTGATGTTCCCGCCTGCGGGCCGCTACCGCTACGAGTATCGCCGCCATAATCGCCCGGCGGCGATTGAGACCGACCTGCTCACTGCCGAGCGCCTGACCGGCGAGCGTATCGAGGCCGAAGGCGCCAATCGTCATGAAGTCGAGGCCGAGCTCGATCGCGACTCGCTGATCGTGCGTGTCCGCTTGCGCTACACGCGCGGCCTGTTCTCGCGCAGCGCCAGCTATGAGGCCGCGGGTGATCTGCTGACAGGCAGTATCAGCGCGATGGCGGGCCGCAACGCGGTCGAGACCAAGCTCGGACGCTTTCGCGAAGTCGACGGCGATTTGCTGAGCTTCAAGGCGCTCATAATCTGCCATATTCGCCAAAGCGGCCGCGCGCGATTCACCGGGCGGGTCGCGATTATCGACCCGGCCACACTGGTCGCCGCGTCGGTCAAGCAGACCTATCAGCGTCTCGATTCGGACGGCCTCAAGTGGCAGTTCGAACCGGCGATCGGAGAGCGCGAGCAGATTGAGCTGGATACGGACGGACGAATCGTTAGGCGTATCGACAGCCGGGGTGATGAGACCGCGCTGGTCGCGTTCGAGCCTGCGGATTAGGGAGTCGAAATTCCCGGGCGCCTTATCCCAACGTCCTCAGGATATCGGCGGTCATGACCGTCGGCTTGGCTTCAAGGCCGTTATAGATCCGCCTTTCGTGGCCGTCGGGGCTAAGTAAGTACATCGCCGTTATCGGAGTTACCGAGCCGTCCGACTCGCGCGAGCGCGTTAGTTTGTAAGCGGCCAGAACCTGGTCGATATCTGCCGGCGAGCCGGTGAGGAAAAGCCATCCGTCGCGCTCGGCCCTGTGAGCGCGCGCGTAGGCTAGCAGCTGCGCCGGAAGGTCGTGCTCGGGATCGATCGTAACCGAAACCAGCGTGACTTGTTTGCCAACCTCGTAGCGAAGCAGATTCGCCACCATCGTCATTTTGCCAGTCACTTCGGGGCAGGGCGTTTTGCAGCTCGTATAAATGAAATCGATGAAAACCGGCTTGCCCCTGAGCGATGCGAGCGAAACGTTCTTCCCGTTCTGGTCGACCAGCTGGACGTTGGGCAAACCGTCGACCTGGGGATCCACTACATAGGAAACGGAATTTTTATGGGATTGGCAGGCCCCCAGGATCACGGCCATCGCGAGCGCGAGCGGCCGCAGACGCCGGGCGAACCGCTCCGTATGACTGATTAATCGGATCATGAGGTGAGCATTCGATGCTCTTGAACGATCCCAGGGGACAATCCAGATCTCGCGCAGGCCTAGTTGTTGCCGAGCAGATGCTGTCAGGCCGCCATCTTGTCGCGCGGCATCTTGCAGTCGCCGTCGAATTGCGCACCCTCGTGGAGAACGAGCTTGGGAGTATCGATGTTGCCCCGCACTCGGGCCGTGGCTGCCAGCTCGACGCGCTCGCGCGCGATCAGCTCGCCGCTGAAGTTGCCGGCGATGATCATCCTGTCCACTGTTACGCGTGCCTTTACCGTGGCGCCTTGAGTGACCACAATCTCGCGCCCTGTGATCTCGCCTTCGGCCTCACCTTCGATGCGCGCTGGTGCGCTGAAGTCGATCTTGCCGGTGACTCGCGTTCCACGACCAATACAAGACTCGAATTCCCGAGTGCCATTATCCATGAAATCTACCTATGAGCAGCGATAGGAAAAGTCAGCCCGCAAGGTATCATTTGCGGCTCCAAAGCGGCAAGTAGAGTTTCCCTGCCTAGATAAGCTTATGCAAGAAAATAGCGAACTTGGTCGTTACAGATTGGTTAAACTTGGCGCCTACGGGGAGATTCTCAAGGTGAGATCGGCGAGCAAAGCGTAAGGCCGCCGTCGACCATGATGGTTTGACCGGTTATGAAACTTGCGGCGGGCGAGCACAGAAACTGGACTACTGATGCAATTTCCTCGACTCGCGGCAAGCGCCGCAACGCCGACCGCTGGGTCGCGGCCTGCTCGGCGCGTGGAAAATCGTCGCCGAAATAAAGCCGCGACGATTCCGAATCGAACACGCCGGTGTTGACTCCATTGACCGTGATACCGCGCGCCCCCAGTTCGAAGGCCAGGTAACGGACCGCGCTTTCGAGCGCGGCTTTCGCCGCGCCCAGCACCCCATGACCGTCCATGAAGCGGATGGAGTCGAATCCAGAGACGACTACGATTCGCCCTTCATCAGCCATCACACGGCTCAGCTCCTGGCTCGCAAAAACGAAGGAACCCAGGCTCAGATTGAAGGTGCGTGAGAGATTGTGCGCTTTGGTTTGCAGCAGAGGCTTGAAGGCAGTCGCGGCTGCGTTGGCGACGTAGATGTCGAGTCCGCCGAATTGGTCGGCGGCTTTTGCCACCATCGCACGAGTCTGAGCCTCGTCTTCGAGGTCGGCCTTAACCACGATTGATTCCGGCGACAGCGCGCGGATTTCGGCCAGGGTTGCTGCCGCGCTCTGCTCGTCGCGACGATAGTTCAACGCCAGCTTGCCACCCGCGCGCGCGAAGGCCATCGCCGTCGCTTTGCCCAATCCGCGTGTGCCGCCGGTAATAAGCGCCCGTTTACCTTCCAATTCCCGCATTCGTCGTGGATACCACACCTGCAAAGTCCGCCGCCAATCGGCCGCTTTATCGCAACGCAGAGCCATCATTGTTTTGATCCGCTGCGAGCGCTAACCCTATAGTTTCAAGCAGGGAGAGGCTCGCCATGGCGCTAAAAATCTCGATGTTCTCCGATTTCGTCTGTCCCTTTTGCTACATCGGCTTCGAGGTCCTGCGAAAGCTCAAGCCGGAGTTCGATCTCGAGATCGAATGGCGCGGCTTCCAGATTCATCCCGAATGGCCCGCGGAAGGGATGGATCCCGAGCAGTTCTATCAATCGATGGGCGCCGAGCGGCGTCGCGTCGCGTGGCAGAATATCCGTACGCTGGCCGAAGAGATCCAGTTGCCGATTCAGCCGCCCGCGGTACTGGTCAATTCACGCCTGGCGCTGGAGGCAGCCGAGTATGCGGCCGAGGCCGGCCGCAGCGAAGCGTTCGAAGAGCGCGTGTTCAAGGCCTATTTCCAGGACAACGCGAATATCGGCGATGCGGCCGTAATTGGCGCCTTGGCGGGTGAGATCGGGCTCGATCCGGTTGCGACCGAAGAAGCGTTGCGCTCCGGGCGATATCGTATGAAGCTCAAGACCACCGCGATGGTTGCCCATAATCGTGACGTGACTGGCGTTCCCACTTTCTTTATCGGTCAGCTTCCGCTGGTCGGCGCGCAGAGCCCGGACGTGATGCGCAAATTGCTCGCGCGGGCGGTGGAGAGAAACGCCGCGAACTAGCGGATCGTGGGCGCGCGAAATCAAATTTCAACCTTGGATCTGCGGGGCGTAAAATGCCCCGTCAGTTGGGCCCGCGCCAAGGTCGTGCTCGAGCAGATGGAGTCCGGGCAGGTGCTCGAGCTTATGGTCGACGATCCGCGCGGCGCCCGCGATATTCCACGTGCCGCCGAGGCGGAGGGTTACGCGGTGATCGATTGCTCCGCGCTCGACGGTCTGTGGCGCCTCAAAATCGAAAAATAGGGGCTCAGGCGGCCTCCATCGCGGCTCGTCCGCATAAATAACGCGCCTCGTAACAACGCGGTCTGAATCGCATGATACGCCTGATACTTGTCGTCATCGGCACCGCCGCCTATCTCGGTCTGGCCATACTGGGATGGGGCGGCATCGCGCCCTTCTTTTCGCATCCACCGCTTATCGCGCTCGCGATTGCGCTACTCGCGATGTCAATCGTGGCGCTGTTCGCCGGCGGAAACTTAAGCCCCGGAGTGCGCGAGAATCGCGACAATCGATGGGTGGTTGGGGTGTTCGCGCTGCTCGGGCTGATGGTGGGATATCTGCCGGCTTACACCGATCGAATCGATTTCTGGGTAATCGACGGCGATGTCGTCCGCTGGTTCGGCGTGCTGCTCTTCGCCGTCGGTGGGGTGCTGCGAATCTGGCCGGTATTCGTGCTCGGCGACCGTTTCAGCGGTTTGATGGCGATCCAGCCCGGGCATACCCTGGTCACGACCGGAATCTACAGCACGATCCGCAATCCCAGCTACCTGGGATTGTTGCTCGGCTCCGTAGGATGGTCGCTTGCGTTTCGCTCGGTCGTCGGGGTGATTTTGACTCTGCTCTTGCTGCTGCCGCTGGTTGCGCGGATGCGCTCGGAAGAAGCGCTGCTACGCTCGCAGTTCGGCGCGGAGTACGAGGCTTATCGCGCCCGCACCCGGCGCCTGCTTCCCGGGCTCTACTAAAAGCTTACCGATTGCAATTTCCGTCACGTTTTCGCGGCCCGTCGCATACTAATTGCTCGACAAAAAGCGCGGCTTCGTAAACTATTTGGGTACGTTGGGTATCCGTGCGGGCGTTCCGAGCATGTAGCACTCGGAAAAGGATAGTCCGCGGCCGATGCAAGCAGTACTTTTGTCAAACAGCGTCGAGAGCCAGCTTCGTCCACTCACCGATACCATTCCAGA
>DATJOQ010000277.1:0-4349 GCA_035506935.1 Binataceae bacterium (SeqCode)
GGCGGGTTTTGTAATGCACAACCTTGCCACTTTCGGACAGAGCTATCCCAAGCCCGATCTCACTCATCTGCCGCCCAAGGAAGTGGTTGAGATCGGCGAACTGTGGGCTGTGGTAGCCGGAGCAGCTCGGGCGATACGGCACGGATGCGCTATTCTGACTGGTCTTCTAAAGGCTAAAGCAGTGCTTGTGTACCCGATCTTCAAACCTTGGAACCTCACTGCGGCCTATAAGGAGTTCTCCGTGGCTGGCGATCCGATCCAATGGCCTTATGCGGAAACGCTCGACGGTGGAAAAATTTTGGTTCAGCCGATGCTCCTTGAAGGTGCTGCCCTTAAGCAGCGCGTCCAAGAGGCCTCGGCAGTGGGATTCGACGCTCGCAGCAACGCCCAATACCTGCGCTTTGCGAATCCCTTCCCGATGGGTCATCTTGCTGCCAGAAGGGCCAGAGATATCGCAGCTTCGATTCCCAATATTCAGACTCACATTACGGAGGCTGCGATGCCTCCTGAGTTGATATACGCCGAGCACTCCGCCCGCAACGCCGGGGGCCGCAAGACCTATGTCCTCAACCCCAGCGAACTCAATGATCGTGCGAAAACCGGCTACGATCGTAGTGGCTATGGGCAGACGATCGAGGCAGAGAGCGCGGTCGGATGAGCTAGGTATGCGGTAACACCTATCCGGAAAAGAAGATGGCGGCTGAGAATCATCTCTGCCGCCATCTCCGCTCCACCATCAATGCTTGTCAGAAAATTCAAACAGATCAGATGACACCCTGCTGACGCAAGCGTTCGATTTCTTGAACGGACAAGTTCAGTTCCTTCTGCAATATCTCATCGGTATTAGCCCCTAGCGGGGGTGGCGCGAGTTTGTACTCTAGAGGCGTCGCGGAATACTTGATCGGGCTCGCAACCGACGGCACCGAACCGGCGATCGGATGCGGCAGCTCCAGCCGCATTCCTCGCGCCTTGACCTGCGGATCAGCAAATACCTGGGCCACCGTATTTATCGGTCCGCAGGGCACGGTACGTTCGAGAACCTCGAGCCAATAAGCGCTGGGCTTGGTCGCGAGAATTTCGGCCACTATCGCAGCCATCTGCTCACGATGCTCAACGCGGGCTTCGTTGCTTGCGAAGCGCGGATCTTGAACCAGCTCGGGACGGCCCGCGGCTTCGCAGAATTTCGCAAACTGCCCGTCGTTGGCAACCGCGAGAATCATGTAGCCGTCGGCGGTGGCGAACGCCTGATACGGAACTATGTTCGGATGGGCGTTGCCGAGCCGAATCGGCGATATTCCGGTAACCAGGTAGTTGAGCGCTTGATTAGCGAGTACTCCGACCTGAGAGTCCAGTAGCGCGAGGTCAATTTGCTGACCTTCGCCGGTGCGTTCGCGAAGAGCTATCGCGCCCAGGATGCCGATCGTCGCGTACAGCCCGGTGAAGATATCGGCCACTGCGACCCCGACCTTCATCGGTCCCGCGCCGGGACGTCCGTCAGGCTCCCCGGTGAAGCTCATCAGACCGCCCATCCCTTGAATCATGAAGTCGTAGCCCGGCCGATGGCGATATGGGCCGGTCTGACCGAAGCCCGTGATCGAGCAGTAGATCAGGCGCGGATTGATCTTGTGAATCGAGGGATAGTCCAATCCGTACTTGGCCAGGCCATCCACTCTGAAATTCTCGATCAGCACGTCGGAGCGGAGCGCCAGCTCCTGCACCAGGCGCTGCCCCTCGGGACGAGTGAAATCGATCGTGACCGAACGCTTGCCGCGATTGGTCGATAGAAAATACGCCGACACTCGCGTCGGACGTCCGTCCGGTCCTTTGGCCCACGGCGGTCCCCACGCCCGCGTATCGTCGCCGTCACCAGGTTTTTCTACCTTGATAACGCGGGCGCCGAGATCGGCCAGCGTCTGCGATGCCCATGGTCCCGCCAAAACGCGGGCAAGCTCGAGTACTTTGATATGACCCAATGGGCCAGCCATCGTTAACTCCTTCGCTCAGACATTAGCGGAAGATCGCTTTGAGACACGTGGAAAAAAGCATGCATAATATGCCAGAGTCACAGCATATATGGTTGGCTGAAGCTGGTCGCCCCCGCTTCGCCGATTGAAACGCTTCGACATCCAAGATCGTTCATCGAGGAAACCATGCTCCAAAAATATCAGATGTATTACGACGGCAAGTGGGCAGACCCGGCCGGCAACGAATGGATCGAATCATTCAATCCATATACCGGGAAACCCTGGGCCCAGATCCCGCGCGGAAACGCGGAGGATGTGAATCGGGCGGTGGCCGCAGCCCAGAAGGCTTTCAGCGAGGGCGAATGGCCGAAAATGACCGCGAGCAAGCGCGGTCAACTGATGCATAAGCTCGGCGATCTGGTCGCCGAAAACGCCGAGAAGCTCGCCACGATCGAAGTGCGCGACAACGGCAAGCTGATGGCGGAGATGCTCGGCCAGCTCCGCTATGTCCCCAACTGGTATTACTATTTCGGCGGATTGGCCGACAAAATCGAAGGCTCGGTTATCCCGATCGACAAGGCCGACCTGTTCAACTTCACGCGCTACGAACCGCTCGGCGTATGCGCCGGAATCACCGCGTGGAACTCGCCGCTGCTGCTGACCGCGTTCAAGCTCGCGCCGGCGCTGGCGGCCGGTAATACCTTCGTGCTGAAGCCGTCCGAGTATACTTCGGCTTCGTCGCTCGAATTCGTCAAGCTGGTCGAGGAAGCGGGTTTTCCGCCGGGTGTAGTCAACGTGGTGACGGGCTTCGGCCCCGAAGCCGGCGAGCCGCTGGTATCGCATCCCGACGTCGCCAAGGTCGCGTTCACCGGCAGCGAGCCGGGCGGCCAGCGGGTTTACGAAACCGCCGCGCGTGGCTTGAAGCGCGTCACGCTCGAGCTCGGCGGCAAGTCTCCGAATATCGTGTTCGACGACGCCAAGATCGACGACTCGGTGAAAGGCGTTATCTCAGGAATCTTCGCCGCCACCGGCCAGACCTGTATCGCGGGCTCGCGCCTGCTGGTGCAGGAAAAGCTGCACGATGAGCTGGTCGAGAAGCTGGTCGACTTCGCCAAGACCGCCAAGATGGGAAATCCGGCCGAGATGACCACCCAGGTCGGCCCGGTCACCACCATCCCGCAGTACGAGAAAGTGCTGAGCTATATCGATATCGCCAAGAAAGAAGGCGCCAAGTGCGTGCTCGGCGGCGGTCCGGCCAAGCGCCCCGAATGCGGCGAAGGATGGTTCGTCGAGCCCACTATCTTCACCAACGTAACCAACGAGATGCGAATCGCGCGCGAGGAAGTCTTCGGCCCGGTGCTGGCGGCGATTCCGTTCAAAGACGAAGACGACGCGGCGCGTATCGCCAACGACAGCAAATATGGCCTCGCCGCCGGAGTGTGGACGCAGAGTATCCGTCGCGCGCTCCGGATGGCGGAAAAGCTGCAGGCCGGCACCGTGTGGGTCAACACCTATCGCGCGATCAGCTACATGACGCCTTTCGGCGGTTACAAGCGCAGCGGTCTTGGCCGCGAAAACGGGCTCGAGGCGATTCGCGAATACATGCAGGTGAAGTCGGTTTACATCAGCACCGGCGCCGACGTCCCGAATCCGTTTGTTATGAGATAGGCTCGGCCAGGCGCCCCTCGCGGGCGCCTGGTTCCTTTGCCCGCGTTTGCGGTTGGCGCGAGCTGGCTCGATGGTTGAAAACAACCACGGGGGTTAGCGGCACGATGAAGATCGATCCGATAACCGGGCAGTTGATCAAATTCGTCAGCGGGACGCACGTTGCCTTCTATCGAATGTTTGGCGGCGCATCGCCGCTCAATCGCAACACCCTGATCCTGACCACTCGCGGCCGAAAAAGCGGGCGCGAGATCGCCAAGCCGCTGCTCTACGTCGAGAATGACGGTCATCTTTATCTGGTGGCATCTTACGGCGGCAGCGACTCGCCGCCCTCGTGGTACCTGAACCTGGTGGCGAACCCCGAGGTGAAGGTCGAGATGGGACGCGCGCAGAAAACTTGCCGCGCGCGCACGCTGTCACACGACGAAGCGCTGCCGATCTGGCCCAAGCTGCTCGCGATGTACCCTCGCTACTCGGACTACCAGAAGGAAACCTCGCGCATTATTCCGGTGGTGGAACTGACACCGAGTTAGCTGCTGCGCTCAAGTCAGACGGACTTCGATACGATCAGACCGAAAACGGTGACCGTCCAGCGTCCCCGATTCAGGGACAGTCATACGAGCTTGGCGCGTAGGGACATCCGGTGTAAACAAAACATCCGCGCTGACCGTCGAGCACCGCCAGGCCAACGCCCACGCTCTCTCCCGCGAGTTGCTGCTG
>DATJOQ010000278.1:0-2935 GCA_035506935.1 Binataceae bacterium (SeqCode)
CCGACGGATCTTCGATCGCGCGCAAGCGATGAACGATTCCGAGATCATCGATCACCTCAATCAGCGGTGCGCGCGTACTCGCTCTCTCGCGGAGCGCAGCGAGCTCGGGATGGCTCCCGGAATAGAGACCGAATATCGAGCTCATGTTGGTGGCGGTTGCGCTCAAAAGCCGCAGACGATCTTCCTTGGGGCCGGAGAAGGTGCGCTCGTGCGGTGAAATCCGTTCCTTGCTGAACTCTTCCAGCCGAATTGTGACGATCCAGCCGTCGCGATTCAGCCGGCGGCCGTCGAGCTCGAAAATCTCGCTGTACAGGTAGATCGCCGGAACCGTAGCGCGCTCGAGCACGCGCTCGTCGAGCCATCGTTTCAAGGTCTTCGCCGACGACTCGTAACGATCGGCGTCGCGATTAAGTTCGAGCCGCACGACGTTGTAAGGGCTGCGCGCGTACAGCCGATTCTGCTGCTCAGGCCCGATCAGATCATAAGGCGGCGCAACCACGGCGCTCAGATCGCCGCATTTGCTGCGGTTGTAGAGCAAGCCGCGAAACGGCTCGATGCGACGGCCCAGCGTGCTCACGATAATACCTCGCGATTCAACGCCGCGGCGATTTGGGTTTTGGAAACCGGTCCCACGCGCAGCACGCGCGGCTGGTTGTGTTCGAAGTCAATCACAGTCGATGCTTGTGTCATTCCCAATTGGCCGCCTTCGATGTAGATCGCAACTTTATTGCCGAACGCGGCGCGCGCCTTTTCGATTGTGTCGGCGGGCGGTTCGCCGGCCAGATTGGCGCTGGTCGCGGTGAGCGGACGTCCCAATCGACGCACCAGTTCGAACGCGATGGGATTCGGCGACACGCGCAATCCGACGCCGCCGTTTGCATTGAGCAGTGCGCTATCGAGTCCGGCGAGGGCCGGCAAAACCATCGTCAGCGGTCCGGGCCAAAACGCCTCAGCCAGACGAAGAGCGTCGGGCGGAATTTCCGCAACGACCTGCCGCGCCATCGCGAGATCGGCCACGATCAGTCCGACCGGCTTGTCCGCCTCGCGCCGTTTAACCGCGAACAAACGTTCGAGCGCACGCGAAGAAGTCGCGTCGGCGCCGAGGCCGTAGAAAGTTTCAGTCGGATAGACCACCAGTTGTGCGTCGTTGAGTGCGTCAAGCGCTCGCTCGATAGCGTCGCCGATATCACGATTCGGTTTGACGATCTGATTCCTCAATTTTTTTGGCGAGCTCAGCCTTAAATTTTTCAAGTTTCTCGCGCAGTGACGGGTCATTCAGTGCCAGGATTTGCGCTGCCAGTATCGCGGCGTTCTCTGCGCCGAAACGTCCCACCGCAACTGTCGCGACGGGCACTCCGGGCGGCATCTGCACCGACGACAGCAGTGCGTCGAAGCCGGCCAACGGCGTGCCTGCGAGCGGCACCGCGATCACCGGCAGCACGGTATGGGCCGCGATCACGCCGGCCAGATGAGCCGCGCCACCCGCCATCGCGATTATCACCTTCACCCCGCGCAGTTCCGCGCTGGCGGCGAGGCGGAAAGTGCGCTCGGGCGAGCGATGGGCCGAACTGACGGTTATCTGATGCGGGATGCCGAAATACTCGAGCCGGCTTCGCGTATGCTCCGCCATTTCGCGATCGCTGGCGGAACCCATGAAAACCTGAACGAGAGGAGATACAGGGTTTTCCATCTATGCGTCCTGAATGGCGTTGGGCTTAACGCCGGCTTGAAAACGTTTGAGCGCCTTCGAACCAATGTCGCGGCGCAGATGCTTGCCTTCGAATTCGATCAAATCCGCTGCGCGATAAGCTTGAGCCGCGGCCTCCGTGAGATTGCGAGCCTTCGCACACACCACCAGCACACGGCCACCGTCGGTCACCAGGTTACCATTGCGAATCGCGGTGCCGGAATGAAAAACTCGCACGCCCTCAAGCCTTTCGGCGATTTCGATTTTTCGAATCGGGATTCTTTTTTGATACGCGCCAGGATAGCCGCCGGAGGCGAGCACCACCGCCACCGCGCTCTCGGGCGAGAGCTTGATTTGCGAGCGGGCGATATCGCCGCGCGCGGCATCTAACAATAACTGGCCCAGGTCGCCCTCGAATCTCATCATCAGCGCTTCGCACTCAGGATCGCCGAAGCGCACGTTGAATTCGAGCACGTCCAATCGCTCTCCGTCGATCATCAGGCCGACGAACAGCACTCCGCGAAACGGAGTGCCGCGCGCCTTCATCGCCTTGAGCGTGGGACGTACCACTTCGTCCATGATTCGTGCTTCGAGCGAGTCGCCGAATTGTGGCAGCGGCGAATACGCGCCCATCCCGCCGGTGTTGGGGCCGCGATCGCCGTCGAATATCTGCTTGTGATCCTGCACCAATCCGATCGGCACCGCGTTGTCGCCGTCGCACAGCGCGAAGAACGAAGCCTCTTCGCCGCGAAGCCACTCCTCTATTACGATACGCTCTCCGGCAGCGCCGAACAGCTTTCGCTCCATCGCATCGCCGATCGCCGTGAACGCGGTGTCGGCGTCGGCGCACATCACGACTCCTTTGCCCAGAGCCAATCCGTCGGCTTTGACCACCATCGCGCGCTCGTGCTCGCGGACGAAGCGGCGCGCCTCATCTGGATCGTCAAACACCGCCGACGCGGCGGTCGGAACGCCGGCCTCGTTCATTATACTTTTGGCGAAGGATTTGCTCGCCTCGAGCTGCGCCGCCGCTTTCGACGGGCCGAAAATCTTAAGTCCTCGCCGCTCGAATTCATCGGCGATTCCCAGCGCGAGCGGATCTTCGGGGCCGACCACCGTCAGATTGATTTGTTGTTCTTCGGCGAATTGCGCGATGCCGCCAATGTCGGTCGGTTCGAGCGGCAGGATATGCGCGCTTGGCATGATTCCGGGATTGCCGCTGGCGCAGAACACGCGTTCCACGCTGGC
>DATJOQ010000279.1:0-2552 GCA_035506935.1 Binataceae bacterium (SeqCode)
GATAGATCCGAACGTAACGACCGAGAAGGATAGGCAAGGGGCGCTCGCTATAACTATTGGCCCACTGCTTTGGGGATCGTCATGAGCAAGCCAGCCCAGAAAATTTTGTTCTTCTACTGCTACCGCTGTAAGGCTTACGAACTGAAGGCGAGTCCGCACTTCCGAAGTCAGAAGCGGAAATTTGCGAAGCGCCGTAAGGCTGAGCAGAACGCCCAGCCCCAGCAGCAAGCAGAATAGAAAACCGGCCTGTCCTAGCCAGCTTATCACCCTACGGCTATCCGTCAACATGCGGATAGTCCCCAAATATTTCACCCTTTTGTGTCTTCGAGACGAGGTTCACAATGCCAGCATCGTGAACGCTTCGCAACCTAATTCGATACCACCTTACAAATCTCATCGGGCCACAAAGCAATAATCACTTTATCGCGTTTGTCACTCGTGATCTTTCAAGCACTAGCTATTCAATGACTAATCGAAGCACACAATTGAGATCGTCAGGCTCGGTTACTCCCCACCCCGAAGCCTGGCGCGCGCGGGCCCGCGGCCGTTTATCGGTTTCCTCTTCCGCGACCGAAACCTGGTCTCTCGCTGACTCTGGCGTTCCTCCGCAATGGGTTGAACTTCTGCCACTTGGCGATTTCGAGGGTCGCGACGGCCGCGGGCCCTTCCGTGTGAGCGATCCCGAAGCGGTAATCGCCGCAACCCGGGCGCTGCGGATGGGGGCGGGCATTCCGATCGATTACGACCACGCAATCGATTTTGCCGCGCCCGCCGGCGTCCCCGCTCCGGCCGCCGGATGGATCAGCGAACTCGCCATGCGCGGCGGCTCGATATGGGGACGGGTCGAATGGACTGAGCATGGCGCGCAAGCGATCCGCATGCGCGAGTATCGCTACCTCTCGCCGGTTTTCCAATTCTCAGCCGACGGCGAGGTCGTGCGAATCCTGCGCGCCGGTCTGACTAACAATCCGAATCTCTATCTGACCGCAATCTGTGCGGCCGAACATGAGGATATCGATATGGATGAGCTCCTGGCCCAGTTGCGCGAAATTCTCGGAATGGATGACGACGCTGATTCGGATCAAATTCTCGAGCGGGTCCGCCAGTTCGCTAACACCGGCGCGGCGGCCGACGGCGGCGAATCGGAGTCCACTCAGGATGGCGGTTCGGATGATCCCGATCCCGCGCAGTTCGTCGCGATGGCGCAATTTCAGCGCGCGCTGACTGAGCTAAATCAGTTGCGCGTCCAGCGCGGGCGCGAACGGGCGGAGCGTGCGGTCGACGAGGCTTTGCGCTTCGGCAAGCTCATACCGGCCCAGCGCGAGTGGGCGATCTCCTACTGCCAGGCCGATTTCAAGGGCTTCAATGATTTCATCGCGCGGCAACCGGCGATGCTGCAGGTCGGCGAACAGCTCGGCAGCGAGTTGGCGCCGCGGCGCGCGAAGACGGAGCTCCTGACGGCGAGTGAAATCGCGATCTGCACCCAGCTCGGCGTGCCGCCCGATACGTTTCTGAAACGCAAGACGGCGAAACAGGATTTCCTGAGGCTCAACAAGAATTTCGAATAGAAGGAGCAGACTGATGGCGGCTTTGACCAGCGCTCGTAACACTCCCGAAATGGCCGACCTCGGCCGCATCCAAGCCTACCCAGTTGAAGCCAATACTGTCGTTTACCTCGGCTCGATGGTAGCGCTCAACGCAGCCGGTAACGCGGTTCCGGCGAGCTCCATCGGCGGCTTGCATCTCGTGGGCCGCGCCGAACGGGTTCTAAACGGTATCCCGGCACAGAATGCCGACAACACCGGCGGCGTCGCAGGCGCGATCTCGGTGGTCTGCCGACGCGGCGTCTTCATGTACGCCGTCAACGACAATTCGATCGCTCAGGCGCAGGTCGGCGCGCTGGCGTTCGCAGTCGACGACAATTCCGTGTCGGCCAGCGATGGCGGCGGCGCAACCGCTATCGCCGCAGCCTCCTTCACCCTGCCCGCCTCCGGCACGCCCCAGGTAGTAGTGCTCGGCCATGAGAATGTTTCGAGCGTAGTCGTGACCAGTTCCCCTGCCGGCACCACTTACGTGGAAGGCACTGATTACGTAGTCGCTTACCAGGCCGGGTTGGTGATGCGCACCTCGAGCAGCGGAATCACCGCCGGCGCCCAGATTCTAATTTCCTATAACTGGGGCGCTCCGACCCGCAGTGTTGCCGGACGAATAGTCAATATCGATCTGAGTGGCGAAGTTTGGATCGATTTCTGGCAGCAGTCGCCACTCGCCATCTGACGAACTCTTCAAGCATACCAGGGGCATAACAATGGAAATCTCTCAGGCTAATCTAGTCTCACTGTTTACCGGTTTCGACGTAGTATTTCAGCGCGGTTTTGAAAAGCCGCCGAGTTACTACGAGCAGATTGCAACTATAGTGCGCTCGACCAGTCGCCAAACCACCTACCCGTGGCTCGGCCGCACGACTACCTTTCGCGAGTGGCTAGGCGATCGGGTGTTGCAGGCGCTCGAAGCGCACACCTACACGATAGTCAATCGCAACTTCGAGGATA
>DATJOQ010000280.1:0-4229 GCA_035506935.1 Binataceae bacterium (SeqCode)
CGCGTTGTTGTGGTAGTCCACGCGATGCGCCGTGCTTTGACCGAGCATCCGATCGAGCAAGGTGACATAGACTCCGGCAAATTGCGCGGCGCTGTGATCGTCGCTGAACGAGAGCATCCAGATTATCGTCAGCGCCTGACCCTTGCGCATCGTCAGCATGCGGTCGCCGCTCCATCGATCCGTCAGTGCCAGGGCCGGCGATTGTTTGCCGAGGTTGCGTTGAATGATTACCTGCAGCAGCAGCTCGCCGAGACAATTGTCCTCGACTTCCTCCCAGCCGGAAAATGTTCGCTTGTAGCCGGCCAGTTCGATCTGATCGGGCAGGGTAGGGCGATCGAAATACAGCTCCGGATGCATTATCTGCTGGCTCGATTGAGGCGGCTGCCGATATAGCGCGTTCACCGCGTCCCATCCGCCACGATGGTACGCGTAGCTCACGAACTTCGCTCCCTCAGAATATTGAAAGATGAGCGGCGCGCTCAATCCCTCTGGCGCGTCTTTGGTCTCTGCCGCGAACGCACCAGGCAAATCCTCCAGGCGGGACGTCACCTGGTCGGCGGTCTCGTCGTTCATCGCGCCGGCGACGTAGGCGAATCCGGCGAGCGTCGCGTCGCCCTCGGCGACTGATTTCAGCGCGAGCGAGCGATCATCGTTGTCCTTGATTTTGTCGAGCGCCGCCTCGAGGCCGAAATGCTGGTCCTGCAGCGCATGCGTGTATTCGTGCGCGAGCAGCATCTCGCCCACCAGGTCGCGCTGCAGCAGAAATTCGGTGGCGTCGGTCCAGATACCGAAGTTGGCCGCGCCCTCGACCATGATCATGCGCTTGCCGTGCGGATCGTAAAAACCGGCGACCTCGCTCTTAAGGAGCCGCACCATCTCAGCCTTCAAATCGATGCCCGCCGGAAATAATCCGATCAACGCGCCTGCGTGGCCGTCGGCCTGCAACTCCTCGTCGGTGTAGTCGCGATTGATATCGGCGATCAGCGCGGCTTCGGCCTGATCGCGCGTTTCGAGCACCAGCGGAACCGGATGCTCGAACGAGAGCTCGCGGATTTTCTGGATGCCAACTTGAATTTCGTCGGCGCGCGTTTGATTGACTGCACCATTGCGGACCAGTTCGTAGGCGCATCCCGCCAGCGCTATCACGCACAGTATCGGGAGCCACAACAGACGAGCCTTGGCAGCAGCGGAAGAGGATGTCACTCCCTGACGACCACGATCGGCAGGCCTAGGCGGGCCGACTGAAGCGCACGTTGCTGGGCCTGGTCGCGAGTCTCGAAGCTGCCCATCCGCACGCGGTAAAAGCGCCGATTCCCGGCGCCCATCTCCTGCACGCTGACGTCGGAGTAATCGAGCGCGAGGCGCTGGCGCAAGCGCTCGGCGTTGGCGGCCTGCGAGAAAGACCCCACCTGGACGAAATAGCCGCCGTGCGCCGCTTCGACCACTTGAGCGGACGGGAAGCTCACCACGTCGACTCTAACTCGCGCCGTGCCGGGACGCACGATTCCCAGGATAGACGCTGCGCGATGCGACAGGTCGATCTGCCGGCCCTTGACGAACGGTCCGCGATCGTTGATCCGCAGCGCGACCGAGCGCCCGTTATCCAGATTGGTGACAATCACTTGCGTTCCCAAGGGTAGCGTCGGAGAAGCGGCCGTCAAATCTTCCTGATCATAAATCTCGCCGCTGGCGGTGTGATGGCCGTCGAATCCCGGGCCGTACCACGACGCCACGCCGACCTGCGCCGACGACACTGGGATCGACGCGGGCACCGGCGCGGCCACTATCGGCGACGCCACGGGACGGGTGGACGAACACGCGCTCACCAGCGCGCACACCGCCGTCCAGGCCGCGATCCTTACACGGA
This sequence comes from Binataceae bacterium (SeqCode), assembly GCA_035506935.1. GTDB lineage: Bacteria > Desulfobacterota > Binatia > Binatales > Binataceae > DATJOQ01. The sequence goes on from DATJOQ010000280.1 coordinate 1,868, forward strand.
TCCAGCACCCGCCGCCGCCCCTGTCCACAGCGGTAAATTATAAACAGGCAGCGACTGTTTAGAAAGAATCGGCTCCGGACGGCGCGCCGCTTCGAGCTTCGCCATATGCCGTGATAACATCGGCCAAGATCGACACCCCGGGATGTTGCGCACAAGACTAGAGCTGGAAGAAATCGAGGCGCGGACCTTGGCGCCCTATGCGATGCGCGCGCGCGAAAGCCGCGGTCGCCGCGTCGCCCAGGCTGAGCATCCGATGCGCACCGCGTTTCAGCGCGATCGCGACCGCGTGATCCATTCGGCCGCCTTCCGCCGCCTCGAATACAAGACCCAGGTCTTCGTCAATCACGAGGGCGACCATTACCGCACCCGCCTGACGCATACGATGGAGGCGGCGCAGATCACGCGCACGGTGGCGCGCGCGCTGGGCCTGAATCCCGAGCTGGCCGAAGCGGTGGCGCTGTCGCACGACCTCGGTCATCCGCCGTTTGGCCACGCCGGCGAGCACGCGTTAAACGAGCGGATGCGCCCGCACGGCGGCTTCGATCATAACGCACAGAGCCTGCGCACGGTCGATTGGATCGAAGTGCGCTATCCCGATTTTCGTGGATTGAATCTGACCTTCGAGGTGCGTGAGGGGATAATCAAGCACTCTAACTTTCAGTCGCGTCCCGCCGCGCAGGAATTTGATCCAAAGCTTTATCCTTGCTTGGAAGCCCAGATCGTCGACCTCGCCGACGAGATCGCGTACCTCGCTCACGACACCGACGACGGTATCCGGGCTGAGATGCTGACCCTCGACGATCTCAATCTGTCGAGCCTGTTCTGCGAAGCATCCGACGCCGTCAGGAGCGGCGGTCATAAACCTGATCCGAGAGTCGAGCGATCGCAGACCGTCATCCGGATGATCGACATGATGGTAACCGACCTTGCGCAAAATCTTAACGCAACACTTGAAGAATCGCGCGTGTGTTCGGTCAATGACGTGCGTCACGCTGGCCGCGTGCTGGCCGCGTTCGGTCCGCAGCGCGCGGAGCAGGTGCGCGAGCTCAAGCGCGTGATGAGCGAGCGGCTGTATTCGCATTATCGCGTGCGCCGGATGACCGAAAAGGCGGGCAGGGTGCTCGCGAGCCTGTTCGACACCTACATGGGGGAGCCGCGCCAGATGCCGCCGCACGTGCTGGCGCGCGCCGAGGCCAATGGCGAGCCCATCGCGCGCGTGGTCGCCGATTACATCGCCGGGATGACGGATCGGTTCGCGCTCGACGAGTACCGCAAGCTGTTCGATCCGGACGAGCGGGTCTGAGCCAGGCGATGTCCTCGGCCAGGATGCGCCGCACCACCGTCCTCACCATCTGGCGCGAGGATCATATCGGCGACCGGGTCGGCGGCATCTTCCTCGATCTTGAAGGGGAGGGTACTGAGGCCGTGTTCGAGCGGCTCAACGAGTACCTCGGCGCCAAGGTCAGGCTGCTCAAGGTCGACCTGATGCGTGAGCGGCTGACGGCTGAGGTCGATTCGCTGGGCCTGGCGGAGGAATCGAGCCGTCTGGCGGCGGCGGCGCGCGACCTCGGGCAAAAGGGCGCACGGCGCAACGCCGAGCCCCTGTTCCGCCAGGCGCTCGCGCTCGACCCGCTGAACCTCGACGCCACACTGGGTCTCGCGGCCTTGCTCGTGGACCTCGAGCAATTCGACGCCGCCCTCAAGATGCTCCGTCGCGCGCGCGAAATCGGCGGCGACACCGCCGACGTGCTGCGCTCGCTGGGTGAAATCTGCGTCCGCTCGGAGCGCGTGCCGAGCGCGATCGGCTACTTCCAACGCGCGTTTGAACTCGCCCCGAATGATCCTGCAATCCGCCGCGCCTTAACCGCCCTCGGCCGCCCTCCGACATCCTCGCCAATTCCTCCAAGTCCTTCCCCGCCAAAGGAAAATCGCCCGATCAAGCTGGTGCGCAGGCGGGACAAACGATGATGTCGCCGGCGCTCGCGCGTTTCGCATAAGAAAGATTATGTCAACTTAAGGGGGAACTATCCGGAAGTTGACAGAGACTACAATTCGTGGTAATTGTTGTTCCCATGATCAAGCTAAGCCATTTAGAGCGAGTCTTCCCGAACGAAGATGCCTGCAAGACCTTCCTCGTGACGCAGCGCTGGCCGGATGGCGTGCGCTGCGCTCGTTGCAATCACGATAAGGTCTACGTGCTCAAGGCGCGGCCTTTCCATTGGCAGTGCCATAACTGCGCGCCCAAGGGCTATCGATTTAGCGTCATCACGGGCACGGTCTTCGAGAACACCAAATACCCGCTCAAGACTTGGTTTACGGTTGCGTTTCTGATGCTAACCGCAAAGAAAGGAATGAGCGCGCT